>CADBQE010000080.1 GCA_902796695.1 uncultured Lachnospiraceae bacterium | reverse complement strand
CTGAGAAAGATAGGATGTCCGCTGCCATCCGGCGTAGCCCAGATTGCGTTCCGAGCTGAGCGGCTGCCTCCAGCCTCCGGAGGATTTTCCTTCCGACACCGCTTCTCCGGGCCCCGACGAGGCCGCTGCCCTTATACTTGCGCCGCTTCCGAGACTGCTTCCATAACTGCCGCCGGAAGCACACGAACTGCCGCCGTGATATGAACTGACGCCGGAAGCATACGAACTGCCGCCGTGATATGAACTGCCGCCGTAAGAGACCCGCGCAGCCTTCACCGCCCGGACCCCCCAGATCAGAAGATCCAGAACAAGAAGGGCGGACAGTGCCGCCAGCGCCGTCTGCAGCACGCGGTCTCCCGCAAAGCGAACGCCCGTGGGCGTCCAGGTGTACGTGATTTCCCGGTTGGAAAACTGCGCCAGATCCGCCAGATCATAGGACGGCTCTATCGGAAAATAGATTTTTGCCGTCTCGCCGGGCTTCAGTTCCCGGCTGATCTCTCCGTGAAAGCCGTAAAGCATCTGATCATTCCCATAAAACTCCAGATCGCCTTCCAGCATCTCCCAGGTGATCGCGGACGTGTTTTTGACCTCGGTCCGGATATTGACCGACGGCCGTGCTCCCCGTTTCTTCCAGTCCAGCGTTATCACTTCCAGGGTATCCGTGTCCGCACACACCCGCTCCGCCTCCCGCTGTCTCCGAACGAATTCCGGCAGCACCACAACAAGCGCCGCCGCCAGAAGCAGGGCGATCACAAAATGCGCTTTCCCGATTTTTCGATTCGCTTTTGCCATAGACCTCCAACCCACGGGGACGGGTTCAGTGGGCTGCTGCCCAGTGCCAACCCATGGGGCCAACCCACGGGGACGGGTTCAGTGGGTTGCCGCCCAGTGTACCTGTCCCCCTGGGCTGCCCCTGCCGGGCTCTCCCGGCGGCAGGCTCTAATCTTCTGTCGCGCTGATTCTCTGTACAGAGCCGATGCGGATCAGTTTTTCGCGGGTGCCGCGGGGGGATTCGATCCGGACCAGGAGCCATTCGTCATCGGCGTCCAGGATCGTATTGGAGCCGTGTTTGCTGTTGCCGTACATCATGATGTCGACGTCCTCGCAGTCTTCCTTGAGGTCCAGCCGGACCCGCCGGCCCACGTAGGATCCGGCCGCTTTCCGCAGCGACTGCCGTTCGGTGAAGAAGCGGGACCCCTCGGTTTTTGCGAGGTCGTTCTCCAGGTCCGCCACGCGTTTTTTGAGCGATGCGGCCTGGAGATAGGCGATCAGGCCGAAAATGCCCAGAACAAAGCCGACGTATTCCATCACGCATCCTCCTTCACCAGCTCCACGGAAAGCACGGAAGAAAGCGGGATCAGCTTCTCGACTTTTCCTTTTCTGGTTTCCGCGGACACTTTCATCCAGGCCTCTTCAAAATCCAGGATCCGGCACGGAGTGTTGAACAGGTCCGGGTCCCGTTCTTCATCAAAGAAGGACAGACTGACTTTTTTCCCTTTCAGGCCGAGCAGGAGCCGGCTGACGCCGCCGGAGCGGGCCGGCACGGCGGGCGCTTCCGCGGGAGCAGCGTCCCTGAGCAGGAAGTCGCAGCTCACGCCCAGAAGGTCCGCGATGTCTCCGATCTTCTCGATATCGGGCAGGACGGTGCCGGCCTCCCAGCGGCTGACGGTCTGCCGCGTCACATGCATTTTTTCGGCGAATTCCACCTGCGTCATTCCGAGGGCTTTTCTCTGCCCGGCGATTTTTTCTCCCAGCTGGTTCATAATGCTGCATCTCCTTTCCGATTACGGCCTTATGATAGCGGCGGACACGCCCCCGCGCAAGAAAACAGCACGTGCCATGTGGTACGCCACAGTTTACATCGGCGGGATCCGCCCCCCGCCGGCCTTAATATTATGGCATATCCTCCGCCCGGACGCAATCATCCGGAAGGATCCGCCCTCATTTTCCGCGGTTTTCCCGTGATCGGACGCCCCCGCGCGGAAAATGTGTTTATCCGGTAAATTAATCGTGAAGCTTCTGTGAAGTCTCTTGCATCGCTTCCGCTTTTCCTGTAAAAAGACAGCAGGAATGAAATCTGTTCATTCTGAAGAGAGTTCCGGAGGATAAAATGATGAAGATAATATTTGCCGTTCTGACGGCTGCCGCCCTGATTTTCTCCCTGGCCGCCTGCAGTGCCGGCACGGGGACTTCCGCAGCCGGAGATTCCGCCGCGACTTCCGCAGCCGATAATTCCGCAGCCGATAATTCCGCTGCCCAAAGCGGAACTAAAACCAATACCCCGCCTGATATGCCCGGCGGAAGCGGCACCCCCGGCGGAGCGCCGGGCGGAGCACCGGGCGGAGCACCGGGCGGAGCGCCGGGCGGAAGCAGCAGCTCGTCCGTGATCTATGCAGGCGCCACGGAAATCACCGCCGCCGCATCCGAAGACGGAAAAACCTATACCTCTTCCGCCGCAGACGAGAGCGCGCTCCTGATCAGCACGACGGATGCGGTAACGATCAGCGATCCGACCGTGTCCAAAACCGGTGATTCGGACGGCGGCGACAACTGCAATTTCTACGGACAGAATGCGGCCGTCCTTGTCAAAGACGGATCCGTAACCACGATCACCGGCGGCACGATCACCTCGGATGCTTCCGGCGCCAACGGGGTCTTCTCCTACGGCGGAAACGGCGGCCGGAACGGCGCTTCCGGCGACGGCACCACAGTCATTATCCGCGATACGCAGATCACAACGTCCGGCAGCGGCTCCGGCGGCATCATGACCACCGGCGGCGGCATTACACAGGCCTACAACCTGACGGTCACGACCGCCGGCCAGTCCTCCGCTCCCATCCGCACGGACCGCGGCGGCGGCACCGTCTACGTGGACGGCGGCACCTATACCTCCAACGGCCTGGGCTCGCCCGCCATCTATTCGACCGCGGACGTCACGGTGGAAAACGCGGCGCTGGTCTCCAACCTTTCGGAAGGCGTCTGCATCGAAGGCCTCAACTCCATCACGCTGACGAACTGCGATCTGACCGCCGACAATACGAAATGCAACGGCAACGCTACCTTCCTGGACAGCATCATGATCTACCAGTCCATGTCGGGCGACGCCGCGAGCGGCACTTCCTCCTTTACCATGACCGGCGGCTCCCTGACCAGCCGGAGCGGCCATGTTTTCCACGTGACCAATACCAGCGCCGTGATCACGCTTTCCGGCGTCACGATCACCAACGAAGACAGCGAAAACGTCCTGCTTTCCGTGTGCGACGACGGCTGGAGCGGCGGCTCCCATACGGCCGAGCTGAATGCTTCCGGCCAGACCCTGGAAGGCGCCGTCCTGGTGGGCAGCAATGCGTCGCTGACCATGAACCTGACCGATGGCTCCTCCTTCACCGGCTATGTGAACGGAAAGATCACGAACGCCGCCGGGACCGCCGTGTCCGACGAGGCGGGCACCGTCTCCGTCTCCCTGGAGAGCGGCTGCACCTGGACCCTGACCGCAGACAGCTATGTGACCGCGTTTAACGGAGATGCCTCCCAGATCATCAGCGGCGGTTACACCCTGTATGTGAACGGAACCGCGTTGGCCGGCACCCGGTAATCCGCCGGACGCAAAACGGTCCGGAAGACTGATTCTTCCGGACCGTTTTTTTGATTCCCACGCTTATCCCCTGCGTTCCTCCGCGTGGTCGCAGATAAAGATCGTCCAGGCCGCGGGGCCGCCGTCCGTCATATAGCAGACGACAATCATCTGATACCAGTCGTCCCCGACTTGTTTCTCATAGGTGAGGACCAGCTTCTCCGGGCTCATGCCCCAGGAAGCCCAGGCTTTTTCCGTCGTGGGATACACGCCCATCAGCTCCCAGCCGCGGGCCAGGAGCTTCGGTTCAAAATCGCTCCGCAGGCTGTCTGCCTTCACGCCGTCCGCTTCCACCAGGTCCACACCGACGTCCACGCACAGGCACTTTCCCTCCCGCCGCGAGGAAAACGTCGCCCGGCGGGATTCGATGGGATCCGCCGTGAACGTATCCGCGTCTTTTGCCGTTCCCGGAATGCCGGCCTTCCGGCAGAGCTCCTCGAAACGGCCCCAGTAATCCATGATATTGACGGAATCCGGGTCGACAGCCGCCTCCGATGACGCGGCCGGGTCCGTCCCCGCCTTCCCGTCGCCGATGACATAGACCGTCACATCCGTACCGGTATCGGCGATATTCAGGATATTCGCCTTCACCGTTCCCGCGCGGTCCAGATACACGTCGCGGTCCCGGAAGGATGTCATGAACTTCTCTCCGCGGTCCATGGGGCAGTGATAGGTGATTTCGCCGGGCTCTCCCGGATCAACCACCACGGTCAGCGTGAACGCCCCCTGCAGGTCGCGCGTATCGACACCGGGAAACAGGTCCGCTTCCCGACTGTAAAAGTCATGTGCCTCTTTTCCGCTTAAGGTCCGCATCTCCATGTCCGGGATCACCGTGCCGTCGGGCGCTTCGATATCGGTCCGCGCAAAGACAAAGTGACTGTTGTCCCGCCGGAACCAGATCTGCGTGCATTCCCGGGAGCCGGCCGGCACATCCGTATCCTGCGAGTTTTCCCGGATCGTATACCGCCAGCAGGGGACGCCGTCAAGATCGGTCTCTTCCGGTGCCTCCTTGATGAAAGGGCTGTAATTCATCAGGCTGCTGCAGACCGCACCGCGCAGGTCCGCGAAGTATATGGGATTTTCCTCCCGCAGATTTTCGATATTCGCGGCGGCATAGAGCTGTTTGCCGCCCGGAGCCGGGATCCGCTGCCCGATATAGTCCTTGGTGATCCAGTACTGACCGAGGGTATGGCGCAGGACCGACCAGCTGCCTTGTCCGGTCTCAAGGTCTCCCGTAAACGTCAGCCTGTACGTCCGGTCCGTGAAAAACAGCGTCACTTCCCGGTTCGAGGCGGCATCGCGGTGCCGGATCACTTCCAGCCCGAACCCCCCGTCCGCGTCCGGATATTCCCCCGGATTGATCGAGATCGCCTCCGTAAAATTGATGCCCTGTGCGGCCGGCTCCGTTTCGGCGGGGCTTGTTTCCGCCGCTTCGGTCCCGTCGGTTTCCGGCGTATCCTTCCCGTCGGTTTCCGGCACCGGGGATGTGTTCTCCGTGACCGGCTCCGCTTCACTCTGCGCCGGAGCCGCCTGACTGTTCCGGTCCGATTCGTCCGCCGCCCGCTCCGTCTGACTGTTTCCGCCGGACTCTCCGGACGCCTGTGCCGTCTGAGTCGGCCCGGAGCCGGCACAGCCCGCCGCGCCGAGCGCCAGGATCAATGAAATCAGAATCACTGCTGCTTTTTTCATCTGCTTTGTATCCTCCGTTTCAGAGTCCCCTTTATTGTAGCATAGTTTTTCAACTCTTGCAGTTTCCGTATTTTCACTTCCACTCTTTCCAGACCTCCGGCCGAAACCCCACCGTCGCCTGCTTTCCGTTCCGGACGATCGGCTGCTTCAGTACGCG
>CADBQE010000079.1 GCA_902796695.1 uncultured Lachnospiraceae bacterium | reverse complement strand
ACCGAAGCATCTCAGTGATCCTATTGTTCTGGAGGAATTCGACGACAGCTATAAACTGACGAAGGCAATGGCCGAGGGGACTGAAAAAGCCATAGGAAAAATAATAAAGGAATTCGGCTTAACCTCCTCTATCCTCCTGATCGGGCGGTACAACTATGATATGTACAGGCTCTGCCAGACAAATATGTTCTATGAGGGCCCGGGCGGACAACTTAAGAGCAGGAAATATCCTGAGGCGAAGCTTACATTTATGACAGCTCACAGTTCAAAAGGCCTGGGGTTTGATAATGTGATCCTTGTCAATATGTTTGAGGGAAAATACGGATTCCCCTGTCAGATAGAGGATGATCCGATCATTAAGCTGGTAACTTACGAGGACATCAGCGTTCCTTTTGCTGAAGAACGCCGCCTTTTCTATGTTGCTCTTACAAGAACAAAGAACCGGGTCTATATTGTTACGCCTCAGAACAAGCCTTCCCGGTTTTTAATAGAGATCGTAAAGGATTATGGCATCGCTCACACCAGCAAACTCAATATGGATGTAGTAGATTTGTTCCAGCTGAGGTGCCCGGTATGCGGATATCCGCTGAAATATGAATTCAACAAGAATTACGGACTGCCGCTGTGGATATGCACAAACGAGCCTGAAGTCTGTGACTTTATGACCAATGATAGAATTCACAAGCATGATATTCGTCGGTGCAATATGTGTGGTGACGGCTACCTGATTGTAAAAATGAATCCAAAAACAGGAAATGTATTCTATGGCTGTACAAACTACTTCACAGAGAAAAAGTGCCAGAATATGATTCCGCTCCCAAGGAAGCCGGTGTAGCCATGCCAACCATAAACCAGACACTCGACAGGCTCGCAAATTCCAGATTTCGTGCATCTTTTCATCTGACGAAACAGGATGTCGCTTACATAGATGCAAAAGGAATGGACAGGATATGCAGTCACGCACAGGATTTTGTTCGTCAGAAACTGGCGCCGGCTGAGCCTCGGAATGACGGAAAACAAACACCTATGAGCGGACATCCGGCGTTCAAGGCCATGCATGCAACGGCTTGCTGCTGCAGAGGCTGCCTGAACAAATGGTACAGGGTTCCTCTGCACAGAGAATTAACTGAAACAGAACAAGAGGCTATTGTGAGGCTGCTGATGGCGTGGATTCAAAGGCAGATGGATGGCAGGAAGGAATAGGGTTACAGACGTTCAAAAAAACCAACGTACTCCATCTATCAAGAGAACTCTCAGCATTCTTTTGCCTAGTTTGTCATACTTCTGAAACGGTGGATCATGGGACTTTTTGAGCATTTCCGTTTTGGAAGTGCCCAGTTTGTCATGCTTCTATAACGTGGATCATCAGCTATGGAAGAACTGTGCAGTTTTGGAAGATTGCGCTTTTTCTAGTGTCTTGTAACGATCCCTCCTCCTTCCCCCCTCCATTTCCCATATTGTCTTTCCTCCCCCACCGTGCTAAAATATCCCCGGAATAATCCCTCGCCCAACCCGTCCGCGCTGCAGCCGGAACCGAAGTCATGAAGAAAACCTATACCAAAGATGTATCTGTGCTTCGGCTGTCTGGCGGCTTTGATCGGCATGCTGCTGGGGATCCTGCTGGGCTTTACCGCGCTGCAGACGGTCGTGCTGAATGCGAACCAGATGTTTTTTATCGAGGGCGTCGGTTCGCAGCTGGCGTTCCTTCCGGGCGTTACGCTGCTTGTTGTGGCGGCGGGCCTGGTGCTGGGCAGCTGGGTGGGGCTGACCATTCTGAAAAGCATGGAACAGGCCACTGTATGCTTTTATCATCAATAAACTGGCGCTGAAGCCGGTCAGAAATCTGCGGCTTACGGATATCGCGTAGGCGGCGGAAGAAAGAAGAAATATGAATAAAATGACTTTGGCCCGGACGATTGTGCGGGCCCGTTATTTTCTGCTGGCGCTGACGCTGGCGGCCGCGGTGTTCGCCGCGCTGTCCGTCGGCCGCACAAAGATCAATTACGACCTGACGAAATATCTGGCGGATGATACCATGACCAAGCGCGCGCTGCGCGTCATGAACGAGGAGTTCGGCTCCTCCGAGCAGCTGCGGATCATGTTTGCGGATCAGGAGGGCTATGCGCTGGCGGAATACGTCGCGCAGCTGAACGAACTGCCCGAAGTGCTGCTGGCGGTGCATGATCCGGCAAAAGACGTGAAGGATGCGGACGGAACCCTGCGGCAGCTGGTCACCGTAACGCTCAGCGGCGGGGGCGCGGTCGGAATGGTGGAGCGGCTGCGCGGCATGTTCCCGCAGGCGGGGACGTACTATGTGGGCGGTTCCGCGGCGGACCAGCTGGACGTGCAGAACAGTGTGGCGCGGGAGATCCCGGAGGTGCTGCTGATCGCGGTGATCGTGGTGCTGTTGATGCTTCTGGTCACGTCCCATGCCTGGCTGGAGCCGCCGGCGATCCTGCTCGTGCTGGCCGTTTCCATTGTGATCAATATTGGGACCAATTTCATTTTCCCCGATGTTTCGTATATCACCTTTGCCGTCAGCGCGATCCTGCAGCTGGCGCTTTCGATCGACTATGCCATCATGCTGCTGCATACGTACAACGGATATCGCGACAGCGGGCTGGACGCGAAGGAAGCCATGACGGAGGCGCTGGCGGAGTGCTTCATGCGGATCACGTCCAGCGCGCTCACGACCGTTGTGGGGCTGCTGTCGCTGCTGTTTATGTCCTTCACGATCGGGTTCGATATCGGCATGGTGCTGTCCAAGGGGATCCTCTGCAGCCTGCTGGGCGTGTTCCTGTTCATGCCGGCGGTGATCCTGCTGCTGGAGCGGCCGCTGCAGCGGACCAGACACAAGCCGCTGCGCTTTGGCGGCGAGCACCTGGCCGCGCTGATCGTGCGGGTGCGGAAGCCGGCGGCCGTGGTGCTGATCCTGCTGGTGCTGGGCGGTCTGTATCTGAACAGCCGGAATACTTATAGTTTTGTGGGCGGAGAGTCGCGGGCGGACAGCGAATCCGCGGCGGTGGCGGCGCGCTTCGGCACCTCGAACCCGCTGGTCCTGCTGGTGCCGGGCGGCGAAGAAGACGCGGATTACGCGCGGCAGCGCGAGCTGGTTGAAAAGCTGCAGAGCATTAAGATGCGGGACGGCGGACCGGCCGTTTCCGATATTTCTTCCCTGGTGACCACCGGAAAAGCGGCGCTGCAGCATTACACGCCCGAGGACGTGGCGCAGCTGACCGGGCAGAACGTGCTCGCGGTGCGGCTGTTTTTCCTGATGGAAGGCTTCGGGGATTCGGTCCGGGGTGACCGGCTGCTGGAAGCCGCATCCGCGCTGGCGGAAGGAAATGCCGAGGTCCGGGAAATGCAGGAACTCTGGCAGACGGCGCGGGAAGCCTTTATCGGGCCTGAGCACGACCGCCTGCTGGCGGAAGTCCGCTTTTCGGCGGCGGATCCGGACTCCGCGGAGTACGTGGAGAAGATTCTGGCGGCGGCGTCCTCCGTCTACGGGGAAGAGTATTATGTGACGGGCTTTGCCATGTCCAATTATGATATCGCGCACGCGTTCCGGGGGGACCTGATCCGGGTCAATCTGATCACGCTGTTTGCGATCTGGCTGATCGTGACGGTCTCGTTCCGGTCGTTCGGACTGCCGCTGCTGCTGGTCTTTACCATCGAGGGCGCGATCTGGATCACCATGGGGATCTCGAAGCTGATCGGGCAGCCGATCTTCTTTATCTCGTATCTGATCTGCCTGTCCATCCAGATGGGGGCTACGATCGATTACGGCATTCTGCTGGGCGACCAGTACCGGCGGCTCAGGAGCGCGGGGAAGAAGGACGCGCCGGAAGCGCTGAAGGAGGGCATGCGGAAGTCCCTGCCCACGATCCTGACGTCCGGCGTGATCCTGGTGGTGGCCGGCTTCCTGATCGGCATCCGCTGCAGCGTGTTCTATATTTCGGATATCGGTCTGCTGGTTTCCCGCGGCGCGTTCGTATCCGTCCTGCTGGTGCTGACGCTGCTGCCGGCGCTTTTGATCAGCGGGGACCGGATCATCCGGAAATAAACGGCGGCGGGGAGAGATCCCCGCCGCGCTTTTTATTTGGAACTGATTTCGTCCGTACGATAGATGAACTTGACCTGTCCGCTCATATCAGGGCTGATGCCGGAATAATTGATGTAATGCCCGGACACGCCGATCGTTGCCTTCAGGCGGGCCGTCAGGCTGCTCAGATCGCCTTCCACCAGATCGATGATCTTCCGGATCCCTTCTTCATTGAGCTTCTGCAGTCCCTCATTCAATTGCATGGCACCGTCTTTCAGCTGCGTTACGCCGTCCGTCAGGGCGGGCATACCGTCTTTGATCTGCAGAATGCCGTCGTAAAGGGAAGCCGTACCGGTTTTAAGCTGAGCCGTGCCGTCCTTCAGATCGGAGATTCCGGAAGCAAGGGCGGCAGCCCCGTCAGCGGCGGAAGAGACGCCGTCTGTGTAGGTTAAAAGACCCCGGTAGAAGGTATTGTAACTGTCCAGAGAAGCTTTCAGGGCAATCAGCTGCTTTGCTCCTTCAGAAGCGGCCGCCAGTTTTTCCTGCACTTCATCGGACGCCATGGCTTCGGAGATCGCCTGCCCGATCTGCTGTTCCACATTTTCGGAAATCGTCTGCGCAACAGCGTCGGTCTGCATCTGGGCATCGGTGTTTTCCCTGATGACGGCTTTGATCTCGTCGCTTGCCATTTTGGCGGCGGTATTGGCCTTAATCAGCGCCTGAACGTCATCGCTCTTCATCTGCGCATCGATCGCGGCAGAAATGGCTTTTTGGGTTTTCTGAGGGATCTTCCCGGCGGAAACGGCTGCTTCATAATCGGATCGGCTCATGCCGGTGGCTTCGGCAATGACCTGATCGGAAACCTGTTCCTGCACCGCGGAAACAACCCCGGCCGATACCTGCTCCTGCACGGCGGACGTAACCTGAGCTTCTGCCTGTTCCCGGACGGCAGCGGTAACCTTTTCGATGATCAGAGGCCTGTTTTCTTCAACAGCGGCCGTGACCTGCGCCAGTGCCTGCTCATAAACCGATGTTTCATCGAGAGAAGCAATGATACCGTCAAGTACCTGAGCGTAGTTTTCTATAGTAAGGGCCGGAACGGAAATGCCGCGGGCTTTGATCTGTGTTTCCGCCGTGGAAAGCAAAGTGTCAAATACTTGCGCGGCTCCGCCGTTCAGTGACGCATTGCTGTCTCTTAAAGTGTTCAGACCGCCTGATAATTCCGACGCGCCTGTCTTCAGCTGGGCGGCACCGTCGTCAGCCGCCGACGCCCCGTCCCGGAGCGCCGATGCTCCGTCGGCCAGCTGTCCGATCCCCTCAGCCAGTCCGTCGGATTTTTCAAGCAGAGTGCAGAGTCCGTCGTAAAGCGCGGAGGAACCGTCCAGAAGCCGGTTCATTCCGTCGCTCAGCTCATCGACAGAGCCGGCCAGACCGTCCGCAGAATCCAGCTTTGAGGCATCAAGATGACTGAAGAACTCGTTGACGGCAACGGTAACCGTCATTCCGAGGCGGAAGTCAACGGCATCCGCCGTGATTTCCACATAATCGGGAATATCGAGTTTGTCCTTGGCGATCCCCAGGCTTTCCTGCAATCCGGGAAGGGCAAGTCCCAGGACTGCCGTGCGGTCTCCGTCGTTCAGGAGCTTGCCGTTTGAGACTTCTATATTCCGGAAGCAGTCATTGTCCAGAAGCATGCCGGTCAGCATCACAAACGGAACATAGATCTTTTCGTCTTTCCCGTTTATTTTTACGGTTTCGTATTGTCTGTTTTCATAATCAAAGCGGATGGTCACCCGGCCGCTTTTGCCTGCTATTTCTTCGGCAGATACTGTCTGGCCGTCAAGCTTAAAGGTGACGGTCAGCCCTACGGGCAGTTCTTTCTCGATATGGCCCTGATAGTAAATATCGCTGCCCCCGGCATTCCAGACCGCCGTCTCTCCGGTGATCGTACAGGTCTCATCGCCTTTGACATTTGTGACATCGGCAAGTCCCGTGAAATCGGTGACGAAAGCAGCGCCCGGGGCATTTTTGATCCAGTCGCTGACAATGATTTTCTGAACGCTGCCGTCAGCCCCGGCCAGGACGTAGACGGTTTCATCTTTCCTGATTTCTGCGTCCCCGCTCCCGGCAGAGACCGCAGGAAGTTCCTTCTGCGGCTCCTCGCTTTTATCGGCCGGCCCCGCGGATGCGGAAGCAAAGCACGAAAGGCATAAAACGGCGCACAGGACAAATGCGGTTATTTTTACGGATACTTTATTCATGAACTGAAACCTCCTGTTTCTTTTCTGTGATTGCTGTCATGCCCAGCGTAGTTTTGCAGATGATCTTGTCAAACAGCATAAACATGGCAGGCAGAACGAAGATGACTAACAGCATGCTGATCACGGCTCCCCGTGCCATCAGCATGCACATCGAGCTGATGATTTCAATTTCCGAGTACAGCGCAACGCCGAAGGTCGCCGCAAACAGCCCCATCCCGGAAACGATGACGGACGGGATCGAAGTATACAGCGCCGTCCATACAGCGGTTTTCTTGTCTTTTCCGCCAATCCGCCCGGATTTATACCGGGTCGTCATCAGGATCGCATAGTCGACAGTAGCACCGAGCTGGATCGTACTGATGCAGATCGGCGTGATGAACGCCATGCTCTGTCCGAGATAATGCGGCAGTCCCAGATTGATGAAGATCCCGACTTCAATGACCGCGATCAGGATAAAAGGAAGCGAAATGCTCTTTTCCACAATCAGAATGATGAGGAAGATCGCAATGACCGAAACGGCGGTGACAACGGCAAAATCGTGCCCGGTGACCTCGATCATGTCCTTCATGCAGGGGGCTTCCCCGATCAGCATTCCGTTTGCGTCATACTTTTTCAGGATGGTGTTAAGACTGTCGATCTGCTGCTTTACTTCATCACTGGCCGCTCTGTATTCGGAATTGATCAGCAGCAGTTCCCAGCGATCGCTTTGGAGGACGGATCTGACGCTGTCGGGCAGAATTTCTTCCGGCACGCGGGAGCCGATGACCGATTCGAGCCCCAGGACATATTTGACGCCGTCAACTTTTTCCATCTCGGCCGTCATATTCCTGATCGATTTTGCGGGGAGCCTGCTGTCGGTAAGGATCATATGAGTGGAAGCGATATTGAAGTCTTCGCGGAGCTTGGAGTTGGATATCACATAGTTCATATCCTCAGGCAGACATTCTCCCATATCGTAATACACTTCGCTGTTTGCTTTCTGATATCCGAAATAGGCAGGGGCGACAAGAGCGGCGAATACAATGAGGAACACCGGAAAAGCCTTTATAATTCCTTCTGCAAATTTTCCCGCAGGCGGGATGACAGGGCGGTGCTTCGTTTTCTGAAGCGGTTTATCCAGGACAAGGATCAGGGACGGCAGCACCGTTACACATCCGATGACGCCCAGAAGGACGCCTTTTGCCATGACAATGCCGAGGTCCCGGCCCAAAGTGAAGCTCATAAAGCAGAGCGCTGCAAATCCGGCAATCGTGGTAACGGAGCTTCCGACCACACTGGTAAATGTTTCTTTGACAGCGACCGCCATGGCTTCTTCTTTGCCGGCATACTTTTCCCGCTGTTCATTGTAGCTGTGCCAGAGGAAGATGGAATAGTCCATGGTCACGGCAAGCTGAAGAACGGCGGAAAGCGCCTTGGTTATGTAAGAGATCTCTCCGAGGAAGATATTGGTTCCGAGGTTGAGAAGGATCATGGCACCGATCGAGACGAGAAGGACAACCGGGATGAGCCAGCTGTCAAGGAAGACGGTCATGGCAACGCAGGCAAGAAGCACGGCGAGCCCGACATAGATCGGCTCTTCTTTTTCGCACAGATCACGAAGATCCACCACAAGAGCCGTCATTCCGGAAACAAAGCACTGCTTTCCGCAGACAGCCCGGATCTGCTCCACGGCATTCATTGTCAGGTCGTCCGATGTTCCCGCGTCAAAGAACACGGCCATCATCGTAGAGTGGCCGGTATTAAATTCGCGGAAGACCGAATCCGGCAGCAGCTCCATGGGGACGGACAGATCAGCCAGGGAATCGTACCACAGGACGGTGTCAACGTGATCAATGGCTTCCACCTTTTCTTTCAGCTTCGCGACATCCCTGACGGACATGTTTTCAAAGATCAGAAACGTAAACGCACCCTTGCCAAAGTCTTTCAGAAGCTCATTCTGGCCTGTGACTGTTTCCCTATCCGAGGGCAGATAGGTCAGCATGTCGTAATTGACACGGGTGGCAGTCATACCGATCACCGACGGAATCATCAGGACAGCCGTCAGGATCAGTATGGGGATGCGGTATCTGACTACCGCTTTTGCAAAACGCATTTTCAGCATTCCTCCGGTAAATTTGTTTTTCCTTACTGTTTTATCGGTGAAAATGCCGTTTGAACACGGTTAATGACGAACAGATGCCTGAAAAACAGACAGACAGCCTCGATTGGCCGAAAAACAGGCACGGACTGCTCCGTGCCCAAATTATGCGGTATGAAATGATCTGTTATACTTGCTCCTGCAGCAGCGCCGCAAATTCTTTTGCCCGGTCTTTTAAGAGAAAAATGCGGCGTATTTCGTGCGCATATTCATCCTTCATTCCGGTGCTGAGCCAGTTAAGCACCAAGCCAAAGCAGACGCACTTATAATAGCCGATCACGGTTTTTTTATCTGTTTCATTGACGCTCTCGCCGGTAAGTACCGTATTGACATAATTGCTGACAAAGAATTCGGAGACCATCATCAGATGCCGCTCAAAAACTTCCCGGCTTACGGAACGGTAGATGTGCATGATCGCTTTTTTCCGATGGGAGGCGAATTCAATCAGAGCGTCAAAGCATTCGACGATTGTGGAGACCGAAGGGTATTTTTCGAGGATCTGCTCCGCTTCTTCCTTGACGATCTCTTCTATGAGGGACGGGATATCCTTGTAGTGATAATAAAACGAATTACGGTTGATCTCACATTTTTCCGCAATATCTTTTACGGTGATATCGGAAAGAGGGCGCTCCTCAAGCATGGTAATAAAGGTTTCCTTGATTGCTTTCTTTGTAAAATTTGCCAATTCTCACTCCTCCTTTCCTTCTTTGCAATGATGCTCACAGCGGGTTCTTCCCGGCTCTGAAAAACAAACATATCATAAAAATTGTCTGAAAATCAAGGCGGTTCAGCCAAATGCGGTTCAGCCAAATGCGGCATCCTCTGAAGCAGTCCTTTTTCGCACTGCTGTGGGGCGGGCCTGGGATCAGTCAGTAATCACCAGCGGGATGCGGACGTCAGTT
>CADBQE010000078.1 GCA_902796695.1 uncultured Lachnospiraceae bacterium | reverse complement strand
GTTCAACTGGTCGTTATACACCGCCGGCACCTTTGCCGCTTTCGGCCTCTTCATATTCATCGCATCCTTCATCAAACCGCTCCGCCGCGCGATGTACAAAAAAACATTTATCTAACGCTCACCACTTGTATCTAACGCTCGCTACTTGTCAAGGGCCTTGCCCCCGTCACGTTTTCGGAAGCAATCGCAGGGGCCGACAGCCCAGGCCGCCCTCTCTTGCTGCTGCGCAGCAATTCACCTTGTTTGTAATCGGCCCGCGGTGAGAGGACCTGAAAACGTGACAAAGGAACTGTTCCCTTGTCACGTTTTGCGGTTTTCAGGTGTTCTTTCCGGGTTTCTTTCCGGGTTTCCGTCCGGTTTTGAAGGCGAGGAGGTTCAGGAGGATCAGCATGAGGATCATGATGCCCAGGGTGATCCAGGCATTGACGGTGCTGCGGGGGGCGAATCCCATGAGAAGCATGAGAGGAGCGCCGAAGAGGATGGCGTAGCCCTGCTGATAGACCAGGTTGTTGGCGGCGGGGGTGGAGAAACGGGGGTCCGCTTCCCGCAGCAGGATGACGCCGGTGGAGGCGGTGCCGGTCAGCATGCCGTACAGGCTCAGGAAAGCCTCGTGGCGGTAGCCGGGAAACAGCTTCCGGCAGAAGTAATTCAGGTAGAGGTAAGTCAGCACGGCGCCGCTTACGCACATGAGCACCAGCGGCAGGACAAAGGCCGTATGGGTGAAGGCGGACAGGTTGATGGCGGCGATGGAAGCCACTACCATTACGTCGAACATGAAGCCCGCGATGCGGTCCTGCATGAACGTATTGGTGAAATGCTGCCTGATGATGCCCTTCTTCTGCAGCAGGCGGAAGACCGTTTTGACCAGAATGCCGAACAGGGTGGAGAACAGGAAGTTGAAGCCCCAGATGAGCGGCTGCAGCGTGTTGACGCCGAATTTGCCCAGCACGCCGGATTCGATCAGGCTGTTTAAGCCGCGCATGGTCATATACGCCAGCGCATAGGACAGAAAAACGAGAGCCAGCTGCACGGTGAGCTTGTCGATCGAGTCCGATACCGGAATTTCATTGTCGCCCTGGACCTGCTGCGGCGTGACCGCCTGCTGGGCAGCATCCTCGCGGGCGGCAAGCAGGCCCTTTTTCCGCATCCGGTTCAGGTAAATGATGCCCCCGATGCTGGAGGCGATAAAGCCCATGGCCGCGACCGTCAGGCCGAAGCTCGTGCCGTCCTCGAATCCGTACAGGTTCTCATAGGTGCGGCCCCAGTTGTAGGCCTGGCCGGGACCCTGCCCGTAGCCCATGGGCAGGATCATGCCGGATCCGAAGAAGCTGCCGATCAGATAGAAGAGCAGCAGAGAAATCATAAGGCCGACGATGCCCTGGATCAGGTACGAACTGACCACACTCAGCGAGCTGCGGAAGCTGTCGCCCTTGTATTCCCGGCTCTGCCGGTCCAGATTCCGCAGGCTCATGGCCGCAAATCCCAGTCCCAGTCCGTGGTAGGTAAGGGTTTCCAGCAGGGATCGGTCGAACAGGGGCCTCCCGCTGATCTGCTGATAGATGAATCCGGCCAGCAGGATCAGGAAGCCGCCCAGCACGCTGCTGGGAATCATAAAACGGCGGATGAGCGCGAAGCGCTGCCGCAGGATAGCCGCGATCAGCATGGCCAGAAGCAGGATCGTGAGCGTGATGACGAAAGTCCAGATGCTGTGGTCCCAGAAGTTGGTTCCGGTTGTCATTCCTTCTCTCCTTTGAGGCATTGATATAGCAAGAGATATTTTCTTCCGTGATAGCGGACTTTTTTCTTTTCTTTCAGGATCTCGTAGAAATTTCCTGCCTGATCGGAGAACGAGACGACGCCTTTATATCGGACGGCCAGCCCCGCGATCTCATGCAGCGGGAAGAAGCGGTCCCCCAGCTTAAGGCCCGACGCGTCAAAACGGAGCGCGCCGGCGGAAACCTGCGTGCGTCTGTGTTCTTCGATCCGCAGCAGCTGCATATCCGTATCTTCCCCTGCGGGCAGATCCTCCGGCGCCAGCCCGGCCAGATATTCCTTCTGCCAGGCGTCCCAGTCCCGCACGGTCTTAAACGGCGCTTCGCCGCCGTCTTCGGTAAAGTACCCCCATTCGTCATAGCGCACCGAAAAGCCGCAGGAACAGGTAAAGCGGTCGTCCCGGCTGCGGAACGTGTCCAGCTTATGGCAGCGCGGGCACAGAAGCAGTGCGTGCTCCATGCCTTCCGCGAGCCGTTTGCCGGGATAGCGCTGCGGGTCCGCCGCCTGGGTGGCGTAGGCATCTTCGTAAATATCGCGCGCGATCAGGGCGTTGATCTCCTCCGGCTTCATCTTCCGGAGCTCTTCGGGCTGATAGATCCCGGCCAGAGAGATGTGGACGGGGCCTTTCCGGCGCGTAAACGCCCAGCGGGGCGAGGCCAGATATCCCTGAACCTTCACGGTCACTAACGGGACGCCCGAAGCCCGGGCCATCTTTCCGGTGGCGGGCAGGAAGGGCGCGGTCACGCCGTCCCAGGTGCAGTTGCCTTCCGCTGCGATGCCGACGCTGCCTTCGTTTTTCAGCTTTCGCAGGATATCCATCACGGTGGCGGCCGCATTCCCGCCCTGCGGACGGGGGATCGGCGCCCCCAGCGCGCAGATGATCTTGCTCACGAGCCCCAGCGAGAACAGATGCTCGGTCGCCACAAAGAACATGAAGCGCCGCGTGCGGTCTATGACCATCAGCGGGTCGATGTTGATCACATGGTTGCTGACCAGCAGGAACCGTTCCGGCAGTTCGGGAAAGGGGTCCCGGTCCAGAATAAACATATGCCGGAACCAGGGACGGAGGAAAAAACTCACGACTTTGCGTACACGTTCGTAATAACGGATACTGTGCTTCTTCATATTGCCTCTTTATCCTGCCTCTTTATTCCTTCTTTTTCGCCAGCGGCAGGCGGAAAATGAATTCCGTACCGCTGCCCGGGGTCGACGTCACATCGATGGTCTCCCCGTGGGAGGCAATGATCTCCCGTGTAATGGACAGGCCGAGACCGGTCCCTTTTTTGTCCTTGCCGCGCGAGGTGTCGCTCTTGTAAAACCGTGTCCAGATCCTGCCCAGGTCATCTTTTTCGATGCCGCAGCCGAAGTCCTTCACGGAAACGGACACTTTTTCCCCCACCTCCTGCAGGCGGATGCGGATCACGCCGTTTTCGTACGAAAACTTGATCGCATTGTCGATCAGGTTGTGCAGGGCCTGGTTGATGCGGCCCAGGTCCGCGTGCACGGTGATGACCGGCGCGCCGAAGATCAGGTCGAAGGTGATGCCTTTCTTCTGGCAGACGCCCTCAAACGTTTCGCAGACGGAGCGGACGGTCCTGACCAGGTCGAAATCGGACAGCTCCAGGCCCAGGCGCGCTTCGTCCAGCGAGTTTAAGGAGAGCATGCTCTGCGTCAGGTTGGTGAGCCGCTCGGTCTCGCCGATGACGATGTTGAAGTATTTCTCCTGCGAGTCCGTCGGGATCACGCCGTCCGCCATGGCCTGCAGATAGCCGCGGATGGAAGTGAGCGGCGAGCGGAAGTCATGGGAAATATTGGCAATGAACCTCTTCTGGCTTTCGTCCGCGGACTGCAGCTGGCGCGCCATTTCGTTCAGGGATTCCGCCAGATAGCCGACTTCGTCGTCGGCGTGGACCTGAATGCGGTAATCCATATGGCCGGCCGCGAATTCGCCTGCGCCTTCCGCGATCTTCCGGACGGGCCGGAGCACCCAGAAATACAGGGCCGCGTAGATGAGCAGCGAAAACAGGAAGATGACCAGATAGATCTGGAAGGCCCGGGCCAGAAAGTCGTTGGCGCGGGCATCCGCCACCGAGGCGGACTGATGGATCGTCAGATAGCCTAACAGCGTGAAGTCGGCGCTGATGGGAGAAAAAACACTGACGGTCGTTTCGGAAAACGCCCCGTAAAAGCTGCCGATCCGGTAGAAGCTGCTGGTCTCCGCCGGGTCGAAGCCGGCCAGCGTGCGGTCCGCCGGGGTTCCGGCACTGTCAAAAATGACCAGGTTCTGAGGATTGAGGATCAGGATCCGGTGTCCGGAGGCGGAAGCGGTCGTGTTGAGGCTGTCCACGTCAAGCTGGCGGTGGGCGGCATAGTATTCGCTCTGCGCCGCAGCCAGTGTCAGGGCGTCACGGTAAAGCTCCCGCGCGGCCGTATGCCGGGCGGAGTCCTGAAACAGTCTTTCTCCCGCCACGGCCAGGAAGACGAAGGACCCCAGGCCGAAAAGCAGAAAGACCAGCAGAAATTTGAGGGAGAGACGCTTTTTCATGAAAATGCCTGTGATTTACCCCTGCTTCCGGGCGGTCTCAAAGCGGTATCCGACGCCCCAGACGGTGGAAAGCTGCCAGGCCGGATGCTGCGGCAGCTTCTGGCGCAGGCGCTTGATGTAAACGTCTACCGTGCGGGAATCGCCCACATATTCGTAGCCCCAGACGCCGTCCAGGATCTGCTCGCGCGTAAAGACCTGACCGGGCGAGGACGCCAGGAAGTACAGGATCTCCATCTCCTTGGCGGACATGTCCAGGGGCTCGCCCCGGTACAGGACGGTGTAGTTGTTCAGGTTGATGGTCAGATCCGGGAAGGAAACCTGCCGCGCGGAGGCCTCGTCCGGCTTTTTCTGCATCTGGGAACGGCGCAGGATGGCTTTGACCCGCGCCACCATTTCCTTGTTGTCGAACGGCTTGATCATGTAGTCGTCCGCGCCGAGCTCCAGCCCCAGGACTTTGTCGAAGACCTCGCCCTTGGCGGAGAGCATCATTATGGGGACCTGGCTTTCGCGGCGGATCTCCCGGCAGACCTGGTAGCCGTCCATGCCCGGAAGCATGATGTCGAGCAGGATCAGGTCCGGCCGGAAGCTTTTCCACAGAGAAACGGCCTGCGGACCGTCCGCCGCGATGGCGGTCTCGTAGCATTCTTTCGTAAGATAGAGGGAGATAAGTTCCGCGATGTTGGCGTCGTCGTCAACGATCAGTACTTTCTGTTTGGACATGGGATCTCCTTATTTCTGCTTCAGCTCCGCCACGGTGGCTCCGGCGCCGCCTTCGTTGAACGGCGCGTCCGCAAACGAAGCGATATGCTTGTTGCGCCGCAGCAGGCCGGTGACGGCTTTTTTCAGGGCGCCGGTCCCGCGGCCGTGAATGATGCGGATGCGGGAAAGGCGGGCGAGATAGGCGTCGTCGATGTATTTGTCCAGGGCCTGAACGGCGTCGTCCACGGTCTGACCAATCAGATTGATCTCGGTGGACACGGTGAGGCCTTTCTCATAGGAGGAAAAGCCGCTCCGCTGCTTGCGGCCTTCCACGGTGGCGGTCTCTTCGGGGATCAGTTCCAGATCCGCGGCGTTGACTTCGCTGCGCAGGATGCCCATCTGGACGGTCAGGCGGCCTTTGGCATCCGGCAGGGACGCGACCGTGCCTTTGACGCCCATGGAATGCACGAAGACCAGATCGCCCAGGCGGAGCTTTTTCTCGGTGACGGTGACGCGGCGCTGCTCGCGCGGCTCTTCCTCGCCGCCGGTCTTTTCCAGGGCCAGGCGCAGGCTCGTGCGGGCTTCCTCCATTTCGCGGCTGACGGTCTCGCCGCGCTTGCGCATGTCGCGGATGGCCTTGTCGGCCGCGTCCTTGGCTTCCAGCAGGATGCCGCGGGCTTCTTCCCGCGCTTTCTGCAGCATGGCGGCTTTCTGCTTGTCCAGATTTTTCTGCAGCTTTAAGGCTTCTTCTTTCAGGGCCGCGGCTTCTTCGTGCAGGCGCTTTACTTCCTGCTCCGCGCGTTCCATTTCGGCCCGCTTTTTGTCCAGGTCCGCGATCACGTCCTCAAAAGCTTCCTGGCTGGTGTCGATGTAGCCGCCGGCTTCCGCGATGATATCCTCCTCCAGCCCCAGCTTGCGGGAGATCGCGAAGGCGTTGCTCTTGCCCGGGATCCCGATCAGCAGGCGGTAGGTGGGACGCAGCGTGGCTACGTCAAATTCACAGGAGGCGTTTTCGACGCCGGGCGTGGAGAGTGCGTAGACCTTCAGCTCACTGTAGTGGGTGGTGGCCATCGTGCGGATGCCGCGGCTGTGCAGGCGGCTTAAGATGGCCATGGCAAGCGCGGCGCCTTCCACCGGGTCCGTGCCGGCGCCCAGTTCGTCGAAAAGCACCAGCGCGTTCTCGTCCGCGGCCGCCATGATCCGGACGATATTGGTCATATGGGAGGAGAAGGTGGACAGGCTCTGCTCGATGCTCTGTTCGTCTCCGATATCCGCGTAGATCTCGGTAAAAATGCTCAGGCGGGAGTTGATGCCCGCCGGGATATGCAGGCCGCTCTGGCCCATCAGGGTCAGCAGGCCGGTGGTCTTTAAGGAAACGGTCTTGCCGCCGGTATTGGGGCCGGTGACGACCAGCAGGTCGAAGTCCTTTCCGAGCCGTACGTCGATCGGAACCACGTTTTTCGGGTCCAGCAGCGGATGGCGGCCTTTTTTGATGTCGATGATCTTCGGCGCGTCTTCCGCCTGATCGTATACCGGTTCGGTTCCTTTGTAATCCCGGGACAGGCGGGCTTTCGCGAAGATAAAGTCCAGTTCCGTCAGGACGTGGTAATCCGTCAGGATCTCCGCGGCGTGCGCCACGGTCTGTTCCGTCAGGTCCGCCAGCACCAGTTCGATCTCTTTCTGCTCCTGGATCTCCAGCTCGCGCCATTCGTTGTTCAGCTTGACCACGGAAAGCGGTTCGATGAAGACGGCCTTGCCGCTGCCGGACTGGTCATGGACGATGCCGGCCACCTGGGATTTGTTTTCGGTTTTGACGGGCAGGCAGTAGCGGCCGTCGCGCATGGTGACCACCGCGTCCTGCAGGAGGGTGCGGTGCTTTAAGAGCAGGGAGTTTAATTCCGTGTGGATGCGGTCGGAGATGGTGCGCAGCTGGCGCCGGACTTTGGCAAGGCCGGGGCTGGCATTGTCCGCGATCTCCTCCTCGCTTAGGATGTCCGCTTCCAGGACCTGGCGCAGCGGGGCGAGCGGGGCCAGCGAGCGGAAGCGCTCGGAAAGGCTGTCCGGCACGTCGCGGCTGTCTTCGCGGCCGTAGACGCCGGCTTTGGAGGCCATGGCCAGCAGGCGCTCCACGCGCAGCAGCTCGGGAATGCTCAGGGAAGAGCCGGACTGCGCGCGCTTGATCCCGGCGCGGATATCGTGAATGCCCGTGAAGCCGGGATTGCCGTGCGCGATGAGGCGGGCTTCGGCGTCGCTGGTCTCTTTCAGGGCCGTAAAGATCTGCTCGGGCTCCGTCATCGGGCGCAGGGCACGGCACAGGGCTTTGGCCCCGTCGGAGACGGCCAGCGCTTCCAGCCGGAGGAGGATCTTGTCATATTCGAGTGTCTTTAATACTTTTTCATTCATACAAAACAACCCTCTTCGCGAAGGATTTTTCTCATTATATCAGAATCAGGGACGGCGGGCAAGCAAAAGGTCTTTCTTTTTGCGGCCGGAAAGAGTATGATAAGGGCTGCGGGCCCGGGCCCGCGGGAGGAAATATGAAAAAAATCGCTATATTATGGATGACAGCGGCGCTGATCCTGACCCTGGCCGGCTGCGGCGCGCAGCGGGGCAGCACGGCGGCGGGAACGCTTCCGGCGATCGGGCCGGGTGGAACGGCGTCCGAAACGGAAGTCCCGACAGCGGAAGCCCCGGTGACGGAAGCGCCCACGACGGAAGCTCCGACGACGGAAGAGCTGACGACGGAAGCCCCGACGACAGAAGAGCTGACGACAGAAGAATTGACAATAGAAGCGCCGACGACGGAAGCGCCGACAACGACAGCGGAACCGACAACGACAGCGGAACCGACAACGGAACCCCCGACGACGACAGCGGAACCGGTCACCGAACCGCCCGCCACTGAGCCGCCGGCCAC
>CADBQE010000077.1 GCA_902796695.1 uncultured Lachnospiraceae bacterium | reverse complement strand
TGCTGGAAGAAGCAGCCGCGGAAGCCGGCCGGATCGATGCCTATATCGTTCCGGATATGTCCCGCAACACGGATATCCTGATCGCCATCGCGGAACGGACCGGGAAGCCGATCCTGATCATGCCGCCGGCCAACGGTGTGGGCGTCACCAAAAACGTAGCGGCCCTGCGCGCGAGAGGCCATGAAGCTTACGGCTTCCGCAGCTGGGCGGACATGAAACTGCATCTGGAAGTAATGCGCATCAAAAAGGCCCTGGCCAATCTGAAAGTCCTCTGTGTTTCCCGTTTCGGAACGACCATGACGCCCAGCGCCGGCGACAACCTGATCAGCACGGATGAAGCGACCAGAAGACTGGGCGTCCGGTTCGTATTCGCCAATGTCCATGAACTGGTCGATCAGACGCACGTGGGTGAATCCGGCAAGAACCTGACTTCGCCGGGAAAGACCGGGTTAAATCCTTCGGAAGAAGAATTCAAAGAGATCGAAAAGATGGCGGACGAGCTTATTGAAGGCGCGGACAACTGCTATATGGAGCGGGACGAGGTCATCAACTCCTTCCGGGCTCACTATACGATCCGAAAGATGCTGGAGTATTTCGGGTGCAACGCGTTTACCATTCCCTGCCCGGACATCTGCGCTACCAGACGGCTCAACGAAGAGCATTACACCTTCTGCATGAATCATTCCCTGCTGAATGAACAGGGGATCCCTTCCGCCTGCGAATATGACATTGCTTCCGTGATCTCGCTTGCCATTCTGGAAGCGGCGGGCCATTCCGCGGCATACATGGGAAATCTGACGCATTCCCCTTACTACGTAAAGGAATTCGGCAAAATCCCGTTCCCGTATTTCTACAACATGAGCGGAACCTGCGACACGGAATTCGCGAAGAGAGTGGAAGAAGATACGGAGAACACGCTGTTCCTGCAGCATTCGGTAGGCAACCGCCGGATGCACGGGCTGGAAGCCGAAAGAGGAAAATACGATATTCGTCCCTACACCGGGAGCGGCTGGGGCGTCACGATCCGCTACGACTTCAATCAGGATATCGGCCAGCCGGTCACGTTCTGCCGGATCGACCCGTCCTGCAGCAAGCTGTTCGTGGCCCGCGGAACGATCGTAGCCGGGCGCGGCCAGGATGACAACGGCTGCACGCTGGGCGTCTTTATCCGGGTCAAAGACGGCAGAGACTTTTTCTATAAGCAGCTGTCGATCGGCAACCATGTTCCCATCGTATACGGCGATTACTTCGAAACGATCAGCGAACTGGGAAGATCCCTGGGTCTGGAAGTGATCCGGGCATAGAGATGGAACTGAAGGCATTTCAGGAACTGGTCAAAGAGCAGTCGGTGCAGGCGGAAGCGGAACTCCGGACGGCGAAAGAAGCGGCAGCGGTCGGCAGCATAGACCTGTTTGAGCGTTCGATCCGCCGGCTGATCCGGAACAAGTACCTGCTGGAGGATGTGCCGGAGCCGGAAGACGTGCTGTCCGCGCTGTCCGATGAAAGCACGCGCCGGGTCCTGATCCTGACGGAAGGCAATCTGAAGGCGGCGGAGATCTCGGCCGGATGTTTGGAGGCGGATACCAGCGAGATGAAGGTGGTTCTGCTCGTCCTGATGCTGAGGCGTTCCTTCGGACTGAATTTCCCGCCGGAGAAAACGGCGGATCTGGAAACAGTAGGTGAGTTATGTCGATTCCTGTGGGGCGAGATCATTTCCCGATCCTGAAAACGTCGGTTCACGGAAAACCGCTGGTCTATCTGGACAATGCCGCGACCACACAGCTCCCGGAGGAAGTCCTCCGCTGTCTGGAGGAGCATTACCGGACGGACAACGCCAATGTCCACCGCGGAGTCCATGCCCTGAGCGTCCGCTCCACGGAAAAGCTGGAGGAGACCCGGGAAGCGCTGGCTGCGTTTCTGGGAGCCCGCAGTGCGGCGGATCTGGTGTTCACGTCAGGGGTGACGGAATCGATCAATCTGGTAGCGGAAAGCTATCTGGAACCGCGGCTCCGCGAAGGAGACAGGGTGATTGTTTCCGTTCTGGAGCATCACTCTAACTACCTCCCCTGGCAGGATCTCTGCCGGAAGAAGAACGCGGAACTGCTGGTGCTGACGCCCGAAGAAGCCGATCATCTGGAGGATTATCTGGATGAGCGGACCCGCCTGGCGGCTGTGGCGCACATCAGCAATACGAACGGCTACCGGTTCCCTTTGGCGGATATGATCCGCAAAGCACATGAAAAAGGAATACCGGTTCTGGTGGACGGGGCGCAGGCTGTTCGATCCGAGACGATCGATATTCGGTCGCTGGATCCGGATTTCTATACCATCTCGGGGCACAAGATGTTTGCCCCGGCCGGAACGGGCGTGCTGGCGGTCACCCCGAGGCTTCGGCAGGAAATGAAGCCTGTCCGGTTCGGCGGGGGAATGATCGCGGCGATGCGCGCGGACGGCACCCCGGTATGGGAAGATTTCCCTTACTGCCTGGAGGCCGGAACTCCGAACTATGCGGGACTGATCGCCTGGAAGGCCGCGGTCGATTTTATCGGAGCTATCGGCCGGGAGGAGATCGCCGCCCGGGAAAGATCCCTGTCGGATTACCTGGAAAACCGGCTGAAAGAAGTGCCGGGAGTCAGGATCCTGGGGGAAAACAAATGGCACAGAGGCGCGGTCTCCTT
>CADBQE010000076.1 GCA_902796695.1 uncultured Lachnospiraceae bacterium | reverse complement strand
GTCAGGCGCAGCACCAGCGAATTGTCGTTTTCCACCGGATGAGGCTCCGCGCTTAACGGTCCCAGGACCGTGACCGTAAGCGTGCCCACGCGGTATTCGCTGCCCGGCGCCGGATGGATCAGGGTCAGGCCGGCTTCCCGGATATGGCGGATCAAAGAGCGGAACGTGCGGCTGTCCTTTGTATAGTCCGGGCCCAGCACGGTCTCCGCGCCGATCGCCGCCAGCGCGCCGACCGCACCGCCCATATGGTCTTCGTCATAATGCGTGACCACCAGCAGCTTCAGGCGCGTGATGCCCCGCTGCTTTAAGACCGCCACGGTTTTTTCGGAGGCGCGGCCGCCTCCGCCGTCGATCAGCACCGCTTCGCCCCGGGACTCGGCGAGCAGAGCCAGCCCCTGTCCCACGTCGATCAGCTGCAGGCGCGCGGTTTCCCCCGGCAGTGTCTCCGGCGAATAGGCCGGCAGCGGTCCGTTTGGACGCCTGCCCGCAGCCGGACGCAGCGGGCCCGCGATAAAGGCCCACAGGACGCCCGCCGTCAGAAGCGCCAGCGCGCCGATCAGCAGGATTCTCCGGCGTTTTTTCGCCTTTCCGGCCTCTCTTCGCCTTTTTTCGCGGCGGAGTCCGGCTTCCAGTTCTTCATATTTCATTCTGCGGATTCCTGTTTCCCGGGGGGACGGGATTCGGTTTTATTATACAATCTTTTTCTCCGTCTGCCAAGAGGCCGCCGCAAAATACGGCCTTCCCGCCCCGCACTTTTCCGGTGGCATTGACTACGGTTTTATGCTATGATGTTTTTATTCCGTCCGGCAGGACGGAGTGTCTGAAAATCACCCCGCAAGGAGATCATCCCGATGAAAAAGATCGTTCTGCCCGGCGGCGGTTCCGCCGGCCATGTGACGCCCAATCTGGCGCTCGCGGAAGAACTGGCGCGCCGCGGCTGGCAGCTGCTGTATATCGGATCCCACGACGGCATGGAAAAGGCTGTGGTGGAGGAAGCCGGCCTGCGCTACCGCAGCGTCGCGACCGGCAAGCTGCGCCGGTATCTGAGCCTGAAAAACCTGACGGACCCGTTCCGCGTCATAAAAGGGATCGGCGACGCGAAGAAGATCCTGCAGGAGGAGCAGCCCGCGCTGGTCTTCGCCAAGGGCGGCTTTGTATCGCTGCCCGTGGTCAAAGCGGCCCGGAAGCTGGGCATCCCCGCGTTCCTGCATGAATCCGACATGACGCCGGGTCTGGCCAACAAGCTCTGCTTTAAGGACGCCGCCCGCATCTTCTGCAATTTCCCGGAGACGCTGGCCTCGCTTCCGGAAGGCCGTTCTTTCGTGAGCGGCTGCCCCATCCGCGAGGAACTGGGCAGCGGCAGCCGGGAAGCCGCCCTGGCCTTTACCGGCCTTTCGGGCAAAAAGCCCGTGCTGCTCCAGATGGGCGGCAGCCTGGGCGCCCAGGCCCTGAACGAGCTGCTGCGCGAGAGCCTGCCCGCCCTCCTGCCCCACTTCGACATCATTCATCTGTGCGGCAAGGGAAAGCTGGATGAAAGCGTCAATTACCCCGGCTACGTGCAGTACGAATTCATCAGCAAAGAATTAAAGGACCTGTTCGCGCTCGCGGACATCGTCCTGTCGCGCTCCGGCGCCAATGCAATCTGCGAGCTGCTGTATCTGCAGAAGCCCTCGCTGCTGGTGCCGCTGCCGCTCAGCGCTTCCCGCGGCGACCAGATCCTCAACGCCCGCTCGTTCGAAAAGCAGGGCTTTGCCAGAATGGCGGATCAGGACACCCTGACTTCCGAAAAGCTGGTACAGGAGCTGCTCTCCCTGTATGAGGACCGCGGGACGCTGCAGGCCGCCATGCAGCGCAGCCATCAGAGCAACGCGGTCACCTATCTGTGCGACCAGATCGAGGAAGCGGCCGGTAAGGCCGAAGGAGCGCAGTCATGAAAGGCCGTCTTTCCACCGTTTCCGGGCCCCGGCGGGCCGTCATGATCCTGGGCCTGTTCATCCTGCTTGTCCTGCTGCTGGGCGGCGGCTATCTTTTCCTGGCCCCCGTCTTTGAAGGCGACAAGGGAGAGACCGTGGACGGCTCCGCGGACTGGATGAGCCTGCTGCCGGACGAGACGCATCTGAATGAGATCTCCGTCCCGGGCACGCACGATTCCGCCGCCGCCTACGTGCAGATGGCCTATTTCGCCAAATGCCAGAGCAAATCCATCCTGCGGCAGCTGGAAGCCGGCTTCCGCTATCTGGACATCCGCCTCGCCGTGGACGGGGACAGACTGGTTCTGACCCACGGCGGCATGCGCTGCAAAAAGGGCAGCCAGCTCTTCTCCTCCAACCTGTATCTGGAGGACGTGCTGGAGGAATGCCGCAGCTTCCTGCAGGCGCACCCCGGGGAGACCGTGCTGTTTGCCGTCAAGCAGGAGGACGGGAAGGAAAGCGTAAAGGAATTCCAGGAGATCCTGCACCGCTATATCAATACCGCGCCGTCCGTCTGGCTGACGACGGACCGCATCCCGACGCTGGGAGACGCGCGCGGGAAGCTGGTGCTGCTGCGCCGCTATGAGGACGAGGCCGGGATCGGCGAAGAATCCGGCATTCCCTTCCTGTGGCAGGATCAGGGCAATAAAGAAAACACCGCCCTGCATACGGCGGCGGAAAAGAACGACGGGTACACCCTGTGGGTGCAGGACCGGTATAAATACGAATCCGATGACAAGTGGACCGCGTTCCGGGCAGGCATAAGCGGCGCCGAATACGGGGCGGATACCGTCGCCCTGCATTTTCTGAGCACCAGCGGCAGCTGGGTCGTGGGGCATCCCTACGGCTACGCCAAGGACCTGAACAAGCGCCTGCTGATGTTCGAAGGACTGCCCGACCGGGCCGGCTGGGTCATCCTGGACTTCGGGACCGCGCCGCTGGCGGCTAAGATCTACGAGCTGAATTTTCGGTAGGATTTTTCGGTAAGGAATTTCGACGGGATATTTCGGCAAGAGATTCCGACAGGATATTTTGACATGGAATTTCGACAGGATATTTCGACAAGAGATTCCGACAGGATATTTCGACAAGAGATTCCGACAGGATATTTGATCAGACATTTCGGCAGGATTTGCGGAGAATAACCCATGAACAGCTTTCAGCTCCGGCTTCGGAGAATTAAAAGCGCGCCGTTTATCACCATCGGACTGATCGCCGTCAACGTGATCGTATTTGTGCTCTCGGAGATCGGCGGCTCGTCCGAAGACGGCCGGCACATGTACGAATTCGGCGCCATGCTGACCTCCGCCGTCGCGGAGGACGGCGAATACTGGCGTCTTCTTACGAGCATGTTCCTGCATTTCGGCTTTGAGCACCTGGCAAGCAACATGCTTGTTCTGTTTGCGCTCGGCACCACGCTGGAGCACGGCATCGGCCGCCTGCGCCTGGTCCTCATCTATTTCGTCAGCGGGGTGGGCGCCAATATCCTCTCCCAGATCTGGAGCATGCGGGCCGGAGAGGAAGTCCTCTCCGCCGGCGCCTCCGGCGCCATTTTCGGCCTGATGGGCGCCCTGGTCTTCGCCGGCCTCTTCGCCCGCGAGTGGATGGGGGCCCTCTCCCCCGCCCGCGTCGCCCTCATGCTGGCCCTCTCCCTCTTCCACGGCGTAAACGAAGGCGTCGACAACGTCGCCCACATCGGCGGCCTCTTCCTCGGCTTCCTCCTCGCCATCCTCCTCCTCAAAGTCTTCCCCTCCCGCCGCCCGTAACATGAGGCCGCACGGGGGCCGACGGCCCAGGCCGCCCTCTCTTGCTGCTGCGCAGCAATTCACCTTGTTTGTAATCGGCCCGCTTTGACAAACGAGACCTCCCGTAGGGGCCATTTTGTTCCAACAAAAAAGGACCGCCTTTGTGATATACCGCCGCCTGACCGGTCTTCCGGTTAACCAGGCACATATCATCCGGCAGTCCTATTTCTTTACAGGCTTTCCTCTATGACCCGGGCAAAGCGGATCAGGCCTTCCAGATCTTCCTCCGTGAAGCGCGCTTTCTCCGGGCTGTCCAGGTCCAGTACGCCGATCACTTCGCCGTCTTTCCCGTGCAGCGGTATGACCACCTCCGATGCGGACGCCACGTCGCAGGCGATATGCCCGGGGAACTCATGCACGTCATCCACCTTCAGCGGCCGATCCTGCGCCGCCGCCGTTCCGCAGACACCGCGGCCCCACGGGATCTCAATGCACGCCGGCCGCCCCTGGAACGGTCCCAGCACCAGCAGCGTCTCCCCCGACTCTTTCTGCCGCACCAGATAAAACCCTGCCCAGTTCAGCCTCTCCACCGTCTCAAAAATAAACGCCGACGCATTCGCCAGATTCGCCACCGGCCACGGCACATCCCGCACCAGCTCCCGCAGCGACTTTTCCCACAATTCATATCCCATAACACACCTCTCCTCATAATCCGACCGCGGGGATTCTTATTTTGCCGAAAACAATCGGCCCGTTTTGGAAAACGAGACCTCCCGTAGGGGCCGACGGCCCAGGCCGCCCTCTCTTGCTGCTGCGCAGCAATTCACCTTGTTTGTAATCGGCCCGTTTTTCCG
>CADBQE010000075.1 GCA_902796695.1 uncultured Lachnospiraceae bacterium | reverse complement strand
GCGGCAGCCGCCGCACATGCCGGTGCCGTCGATCATGATCGGGTTCATGGAAACGCGGCAGGGCACGCCGAACGGCTTGCAGGTCAGCACCGTGAACTTCATCATGATGCCGGGGCCGATAGCCAGGACCAGGTCAAATTTTTCGCCGGCTTCCAGCATTTCCTTCAAAGGCACCGTTACGTTGCCGTGACGGCCGTAGGAGCCGTCATCCGACATGACGATCAGTCTGTCGGAGCAGGCCTTGAATTCGTCCTCCAGGATCAGCAGATCCACGCTGCGGAAACCGATGATGCTGGTCACTTCCGCACCCAGACGGTGGAATTCCTCGGCCACGGGAAGCGCGATGGCGCAGCCCACGCCGCCGCCGACGATGCAGACTTTCTTAATGCCTTCCGTTTCCGTGGGACGTCCCAGCGGGCCCACAAAGTCCGCGATCTCTTCGCCTTCCTGCTTGTGGTTTAAGCGCAGGGTGGTCTCGCCGACGATCTGGAAGATGATCTTGACCGTGCCTTCCTTCGGATCCGTGCCGGCGACGGTCAGCGGGATCCGTTCGCCTTCTTCATCGACCCGGAGGATGATGAACTGCCCCGGCAGGGCCTTGTTCGCTACCAGGGGGGCCAGGATCTCCATCTGCGTCACGGTAGGATTCAGTTCTTTTTTCCTGACGATCTTGTACATGACTTGCTCCTTTACGTTGTTGTTATGCCATAGCCGCATAAAATATTCGTGTTTTTCCGCGTTCCTTCCGTCCGCTACCGCAGCAGCATCCGGATCCCGCCCAGCAGGAGCAGATGCGCCGGATAGATGACGTAAAAGGTGTAGCGCGGCAATTTTCTGCCTAAATCATTATTATAAAGAAAAATGGGAAGAAATGCAAGCAGGGAAAACAGCTGCAGCGTATTGTTCCGCCAGGCGGTCCCCATGGCCAGCATCAGGAATACCGGAAAGCCGTCCGACTCCGCCATCTCCGTGCGCCAGAAATAAAAGCCGATCACCAGCAGGACGCCCGGCGCGCGGAAATCCGCGCCCGCGAGCTGGCCCGCCGCCACGCAGAGGCTCATCCAGAAAAAGCCGGCCAGATACGCGCTTTTGCCCCAAAGCTTACGCCTGTCCGTCAGATACCGGTATCCGGCAATGCCCAGAAGGCCCAGGAACAGCGTCAGGATGGTGTTCTGGTGGCCCCAGTTGAAGAACTTCCCTTCGCTCATCATATCGAACGGGATCTCGCACAGGACCGCCAGGATCCCCAGGCGCATCAGGTATTTCAGGATATTCCGGGTCTTCACGGCGCCTTCCGCGATCAGGAACGCGAAGATCGGAAACGCCAGGCGGCCGATGCCGCGCATCAGCAGGTTGAACGGCCCGATCGAAGAACGGAAAAAGAGCGGGATCGAAGCCGCCGTATGATCGATCAGCATGCTGACGACGGCAAGCAGCTTCAGCTGCTCGTTATTCAGGCTGATCCGGCTGCGGAGCGCGGAAAGAATATCCATTTCAGTCTCCCTTTTTGGGCCCCTTCGGCGAGGTGTCCGGTTTCTTGGTCCGGCTGCGGCGCGCTTTCTGCTGCGAGATCCGGGCTTTTGCCTGCTGCTTCTTTTCTTCCGCCAGCGCGGCGCGCTTTGCCTTGCGGCGGGCCTTTTCCTTTTCCGCCCGCTTATGACGGCGTTCCTGCGCCTGCAGCCTGCGCTCTTCGATATCCTGTATATCCTGCTCGGAGGCGGCCTTGATGGTCTTGACCACGAAGACCTCTTCCCCGGGGCCCTTGCGCAGGCGGATCTTGCCCTTCACGGGGCCGTGTTTGGGACATTCGCACAGCGCGTAGTACATGGTCCCGCCGGCGCCGGAGAACCAGTCGATCTTGACTTCCAGCGGTCTGCCGCAGCGGTTGCAGCGCAGATCCGTCACGGAGGCCTCCTTCATGGCCGCATCCTTGTCCGGATACAGCATGGAGACGAACTTGGAGTAGGTCTTGAAGTTCAGCGTGAATTCTTCCTCCTTCTTTTCGGGAAGGTGGTAGTAATCCACGGACTTATAGCTCAGGAGCGGCTTTAAGCCCTCCATTTTCTGCATGATCCGGGCCGTGTACCAGGCGTCGTCGAACGCCGCATGGAAGGGGCGGTCCTGCGGGATCTCCATCGCTTCCACGGCCTCGTGCAGGGCCGGACGCTTCTTGCCGTCCAGATAGCCCAGGCTGTAGAGCTTCTGCAGGTCGATGTACAGGAAGGGCTGCGGGAAGCGGTGGTCGATATGATAGTATTCCAGGTTGCGCTGCAGTTCAAACAGGTCGGACGGTCCCCAGGTCACAAAGACCGGATTGCGGCCGCACCATTTGAGGAAGCTCTTGGCTACCGGGGTAAAGGTGCGGGAATCCTTCAGGTCGTTCATATCCATATGGACCACCTTCTGCGTATAGCGGTTCATGCGGGTATAGACCAGAGGCTTGATGGTTTCGTGAAATTCGTCTACGGTCTTGCGGCGGCCGTTCAGCTTCACAGCGCCGATCTCCAGGATCTCAAACGGAATTTTGGGATTCTCCCGGAACCGGCCTCCCGGCGACTGGTTCCATTCCAGGTCAAATACGATATAGTTCATGAGGTTGGTTTCTTTCCCACGGACGGGGCGGACGGATCATCCTTCCCGCCGGTATTTCAATTGCCGCGAAGCGGCTTCCAGTACATTCTGCAGCAGAACGGCGGTCGTTACGGCGCCGACGCCGCCGGGCACCGGGGTGAGGGCCCGCACGGAGAGCTCCGCCTGAGCCCGGTCCGCGTCCCCGCACAGGGTGCCGTCTTCTTTCCGGTGGATGCCCACGTCCACCAGGATCTGATCTTTTCCCAGGATCCCGGCGCCTACGGCCTCCGGTTTCCCCAGCGCGGCGATCACGATCTCCGCGTCCCGCACCGCTGCCGCCAGATCGGCGGTCCGGCTGTGACAGACGGTCACGGTGGCGTTTTCCCGCAGCAGCATCATGGCGAGCGGGCGGCCCACCACCGGGGAACGGCCGATCACAACGGCGCGTTTTCCCGCAACGGGGATCCGGTAGTAGTGCAGGATCTCCATGACGGCCCGGGGCGTGGCCGGCGCGAATCCGAGGTCCTTTCCTTCAAATACGCCCGCCTGAGACAGGTCCGTGGCGCCGTCCACGTCTTTTTCCGGCGCGATGCGGTTCCTGAGGGCATCCGCATCCAGTCCCGCCGGCAGCGGGAGGAGGAGCAGGATCCCGTGTACGGCGGGATCGCTGTTTAAGTCCTCCAGCAGGCGGGCCGCTTCTTCCGCGGACGTATCCTCCGGCAGCCCGATGCTGCGGATCAGGACGCCGCTTTTCGGCGCGTTCTTCTTCAGACCGGCCGCGTAGCTGGCGGTGTCCGCCCGGTCTCCGATGCGCACGAGGGCGAGGCAGGGCCGAACGCCCTCCCGTCCGAGCGCTTCCGATTCTTTTTTGCTGCGCTCCCGGATGGCATCGGCCACCGGGGCGCCGTACAGGATTTCAGCCATATTGTTTCCGGCGGTGCGGCCGCCGTTATGCGGTCCCGGATCAGAACAGACCCGTGATCACGCCGTTTTCGTCCACATCGATATTTTCCGCGGCGGGCTTTTTGGGCAGGCCGGGCATGGTCATGATATCTCCGGTCAGCACCACAACGAAGCCGGCGCCGGCGCTGATGCGCACCTGGCGCACCGTGATGCGGAAATTCCGCGGCGCGCCCAGCTTGGCCGCGTCATCGGAGAAGGAATACTGGGTCTTGGCCATGCACACCGGCAGGCGGCCGTAGCCCAGGGATTCCAGTTTGTCCAGTTCCTTGACGGCCGGCGCCAGGAAATCCACGCCGTCCGCGTGATAAATCCGCTTGGCGACCGCTTCGATCTTCTCCTTCAGAGAAAGCTCGTCTTCATAGCAGAAGCGGAATTCGGACGGAGTCTCGCACAGGCGCACGACTTCTTCCGCCAGGGCTTTGCCGCCTTCGCCGCCCTTCATCCAGACTTCGGAAAGGACCACGTTGACGCCCAGCGCTCTGCATTTTTCTTCCACCAGCGCCAGTTCCGCTTCGGTGTCGTCCGGGAAGCGGTTGATGGCTACCACGGCGGGCAGGCCGTAGACCTGCGTGATGTTTTCCACATGCTGCAGCAGGTTGGGCAGGCCCTTTTCCAGCGCGGCTAGGTCTTCGTTCTTCAGCTGGTTCTTCGCCAGACCGCCGTGCATTTTCAGCGCGCGCACCGTGGCGACGATCACAACGGCCGAAGGGGTCAGGCCCGCCATGCGGCACTTGATGTCCAGGAATTTTTCCGCGCCCAGGTCCGCGCCGAAGCCGGCTTCCGTGACGACGTAGTCACCGGTTTTCAGCGCCATGCGCGTCGCGGTGACGGAGTTGCAGCCGTGGGCGATATTCGCGAACGGGCCGCCGTGCACGAACGCGGGGGTATGCTCCAGCGTCTGCACCAGATTGGGCTTTAACGCGTCCTTTAAGAGCGCGGCCATGGCGCCCTGCGCGTGCAGATCGCCGGCCGTGACCGGCTCGTCATCCAGGTTGTAGCCGATGATGATCCGGGCCAGGCGCGCCTTTAAGTCCGTAATATCCGAAGCCAGGCACAGGATCGCCATGATCTCCGACGCCACGGTGATGTCGAAGCCGTCCTGACGCGGGAAGCCGTTGGCCTTGCCGCCCAGGCTGACCACGATATCGCGCAGCGCGCGGTCGTTCATATCCACCGCCCGCTTCCAGGTAATGCGGCGCGCGTCGATCCGCAGGGCGTTGCCCTGATGAATGTGGTTGTCGATCATGGCCGCCAGCAGGTTGTTGGCCGCGCCGATCGCATGGAAGTCGCCGGTAAAGTGCAGGTTGATGTCCTCCATCGGAACGACCTGGGCATAGCCGCCGCCGGCCGCGCCGCCCTTGATGCCGAACACGGGGCCCAGCGAAGGCTCACGCAGGGCGACCATGACGTTTTTGCCGATCTTCTTCAGACCGTCCGCCAGGCCGATGGTCGTTGTGGTCTTGCCCTCCCCGGCGGGGGTGGGCGTGATGGCCGTCACCAGGATCAGTTTGCCGTCCGGCCGGTCCGCCCGGTCCCGGAGCAGGCCGTAATCCACCTTGGCCTTGTAATTCCCATACTGCTCCAGATACTTTTCCTCAATGCCGGCGGTGGAAGCCACTTCCCGGATGTGCTGCTTTTCGCAGGCCTGCGCAATGGCGATGTCTGTCAACATACTTATCCCTTTCTTTGTTTTTTATGACGCCGATTGTAGCAAAAACAGCTGTAATCTCTATGATTTTTGCCCCTTGTGTGTCATTTAGCGCCATCTGTTTCTCTCTCAAATCTTTCGGGCTATAATGCTATTATCCTTCCAAAAAGGAGATCCCCTGTGATCGCTGAACGACTGACTAAGCTGCGCTTGGACAGCGGCCTTTCCCAAAAGGATGTGGCCGCCGCGCTTCATATCAGCAGGGGCGCCTACAGTTCCTACGAGACCGGGCGCCGCACGCCGCCGCTGGACACTCTGGTACAGCTGGCGCAGTATTTTCATACCACCACGGATTACCTTTTGGGAAGCACGGACATGGCTGCTCAGCCGCCTCGGCTGGATGAGCAGGGCATGGAACTGATCCGCCTGTATCAGG
>CADBQE010000074.1 GCA_902796695.1 uncultured Lachnospiraceae bacterium | reverse complement strand
CGCCAAGAGCCCGCAGCTGGCGCCCGGAGAAAGCGCGGAGGTGACCGTGACATTCGATCTGCGCGACTCCGCTTCCTTTGACACCGAACATTCCTCCTGGCTGCTGGAGGCGGGCCGCTATGTGCTGCGGTCCGGTACTTCGTCCGCGGACACCGTGCCGGCTGCCGTGATCGAACTGACGGAGGATGTGATCGTAAGCCGCGTGCAGCGGTGCTTCGGAGATCCGGGATTTGAGGATCAAAAGCCCGAACGCCCGGCCGGAGGGGAAGCGGAAGAAGCCGGAAGCCTGCCGGCGGACCTGCCCGTCCTGACCCTGAGCGCGGCGGATTTTGAGCCCCGGCAGCCGGAATACAGGCGGCCGGAGGAGACGGAGAAATCGCTACTGTCTCTGACGGATGACGAGCTGACCTATCTGGCCGTGGGCGGATTCCGCGAACGGGGCGGCCTGCTGCATGTGATCGGAGATGCCTCCGTGCATGTGGCCGGCGCGGCGGGCGAGAGCGCGGGGAAAGCGGCCTCGTACGGCTTTAAGCCCCTGATCATGGCGGACGGCCCGGCCGGGCTGAGACTGGCGCCGCAGTATTACCGCGATCGGAAGGGAAACGCGCACGGCGTGGGACAGGTCTCACTGCCGGAAAGCGTGCTGGAGCTGCTGCCGCGCGCCGTGCAGGGCATCGCCAGGCGTCTGACGGGCGGAAAGAAGCCACCGGAGAAGGCCGAGGTCCGGGACCAGTACTGCACGGCGATCCCCATCGGGACGGCGCTGGCGCAGAGCTGGAATACGACGTTTGCGGAGACCTGCGGCGATATCGTGGGAGAGGAGATGGAGCGCTTCGGCGTGGACCTGTGGCTGGCGCCGGCACTCAATATCCACCGCTCGATCCGCTGCGGCCGCAATTTCGAATACTTCTCCGAAGATCCGCTGATCAGCGGGAGAATGGCGGCGGCGCTGACAAGGGGCGTGCAGAAGCACTCCGGCTGCGGCGTGACGATCAAGCATTTCGCGGTCAACAATCAGGAAACGAACCGCTACGGCAGCAACAGCCGCGTCTCGGAGCGGGCCCTGCGGGAGATCTATCTGAAGGGCTTTGAGATCTGCATCCGGGAAGCGCAGCCCTGCGCGGTCATGACGTCCTACAACCTGTTAAACGGACAGCATACCGCGGAGCGCCGCGATCTGTGCACCACGGTGCTGCGGGAGGAATTCGGCTTTGACGGCATCATCATGACGGACTGGGTCATCGGGAACGGCCTGATGAACCGGAAAGAGGATATTTATCCGCGGGTCAGGCCTGCGCGGACCGCCGCGGCCGGCGGCAATCTGTTCATGCCCGGCTGCCGGGCGGACCGCCTGGATATGCTGAGCGGCCTGAGAGACGGAACAGTCACGCGGGAGCAGCTGCTGAGCAGCGCGGCGCGTCTCCTGCACATGGTAAGGAAACTAAAAGGATAAGGACGGCGGCAAGACATTGGCAGCTGATATGAAGAGTAAGAAGGCGGTTTTCGAGGATCTTCCGGTCTCGAAAGCGCTGTGGGTAATGGCTGTTCCGACGGTGATCAGCCAGCTGATCAATCTGATCTACAATATGGTGGACGCCTGGTTTATCGGGCGCACCGGCAATTCCTATATGATGGGGGCCACGAGCCTGACGCTGACGCTGGTCATGATGAACGCGGCCCTCTCCAATATCACCGGGATCGGCGGCGGAAGCCTGCTGGCCCGCATGATGGGCGCGGGAAAAGAAGAGGAGGCCCGGCGGGTCAGCGCGTTCAGTGTCTGGGGCTCCTGTGCCATTGCCCTGGGCTATTCCCTGCTGCTGGGGCTGTTTACCCGGCCGATCCTGTATTTCCTGGGCGCCTCCGAAAACACGGTTTCCTACGCGGTGCAGTATACCCAGCTGGTGCTGGTGCTGGGGACGCTGCCCAGCCAGCTTTCTCTGACGCTGGCGCACCTGCTGCGGAACGCGGGCTATTCCGGAAAGGCCAGTCTGGGTCTTTCCGGCGGCGGGATCCTGAACATGTTCCTGGACCCGCTGTTCATGTTTGTCCTGCTCCCGCCCGGTTATGAAGTGGTGGGCGCTGCCGCGGCCACCCTGCTCTCCAACGTGCTTTCGTGCCTGTACCTGCTGTTTACCTACCGGCGGGCCAGACAGAAGGCGCCGCTCAGCCTTTCACCCGCGGCGGCCCGTCAGACGGAAAAGGGAAGCATCCGGGCTCTGTTTTCCGTAGGCCTGCCCTCCGCCCTGCTGACGGGGCTGTTCGACGTGGCCAATATCAGCGCCAATATGCTGGCTTCCGCGCACAGCGATCTGGCGCTGGCCGGCCTGGGCATCACCATGAAGGTGGAGCGGATCCCGAACGCGATCAGCGTGGGCATCTGCCAGGGCGCCATGCCGATCATCGCCTACAATTATTCTTCCGGCAATGCCGCCCGCATGAAGAAGACCATCCGCACGGCCCGGCTCTGGGGCCTTGCCGTAGCGGCCTGCGCGATCCTGCTGTTCCAGCTCTTCGCGGAGCCGTCCACGCGGCTTTTCCTGGATACGTCGAAGCCCGGGGTGGCGGAAGATGCGCTGCGCACGCTGGCGTTTGCCACGCTGTTCCTGCGGATCCGCTGTCTGGCTTCCCCGGTGCAGTTCATCAACTACCACAGTTCCTTCTGCCTGCAGGCCATGGGCCGCGGCCGGGCAACCATGGTGCATGCCATCGTCCGGGAACTGGTCCTGTACATCCCGCTTATGATCCTGTTGGACAAGCTGTTCGGCGTGACCGGCCTGGCCGCCGCCCTGCCCGCGGCGGAAGCGCTCAGCGCCATGTTCGCACTGTACCTGCTGAAGAGGAACGCGCCGCAGAACTGACGGGCCTGTCCTGTCCGCGCATCGAAAAAGGAGCTGCGAAAACAGCTCCTTTTTGTGTGATGTCTCAGTTGTACCGGGGCGGCCGCCGTCAGTCCGGATCGGTGACGTCCAGCAGCTCGATCGTAAAATTCAGCTCCTTGCCGGCCATCTCATGGTTGGCATCGAAGGTGATCGTCTTTTCGCCTTTGGCAACGACCCGGACCGGGATATGCTGTCCGTAGACGTTCTGCAGCGCCACCTGGTCGCCGGGGACGAGGCCTTCCGCGCCGGGCAGGCGGGCCGTCTCTACCGTAAAGACGGCGTCGGGATCCGCTTCGCCGTAGGCTTCGGAGGGCATCAGATGGACCTGAACCGTCTCGCCGATCTCCATGTCCGCGACGGCGGCGTCAAAGCCGGGGATCATCATGCCCGCGCCGCAGATGAATTCGAGCGGCTCGCCGCGGTCATAGGAGGAATCGAACTGCGTGCCGTCG
>CADBQE010000073.1 GCA_902796695.1 uncultured Lachnospiraceae bacterium | reverse complement strand
GGCCGTATCCGCTTCCCGGCAGATCAGCCGGTCCCCGTTCAGGATGCCGATATTGATCATACTGTCCCCGTGCACTTCCAGCATAAAGAGAGAGGTGCTTGCGGCGGGCAGTTCTTCGGCCGGATAGGGGAAGTAGCTTTCAATATTCTGTTCCGCCAGAATGGGCTGGCCGGCAGCGACCCGGCCGACCATCGGCACCGGGATCATTTCCTGACGGAGAGCGCCCGGCTCCTCATCGCACAGTTCAATGGTGCGGGGCTTGCTGGGATCCCGCCGGATCTTGCCCATCGCTTCCAGTTTGCCCAGATTGGCATGGACGGAAGAAGTGGAGCTCAGATTTACTTTTTTACCGATTTCCCGGACCGTGGGCGGGTAGCCTTTCTCCCGGATCTCCGCCCGGATGAATTCCAGAATTTCCTGCTGTTTGGTGCTCAGCTTTTTCTCTTTCATAAGGATTCCCCCCTGATAGCCCGTTTTCTTCATTATAGCAGACGCTCCGCGAAATGCAAACATTTGTTTGCAAAAATTTGTTCGATTTTTCCGAAACCCTCTTGACAAACATCTGTTCGTGTTGTAAGATGACGATACCGAACAGATGTTCGGACTCTGAAAAAGCAAGTGAGGTGAGGATCATGCGGAACACAAAACGAACCAGAAGCAGAACCGGACGCAGCACACGCGGTTATCTTGCCGCTTTCCTGATGATACTCAGCCTGGGCTTCTCCGTCCTCCTTCTGGGCGGAAACAGCGCCGGCGCCCGTCCGGAAGCGACGGAAAAGTATTACACCTCCGTGACCGTACAGGCCGGCGACACCCTCTGGAGCATCGCGGAACAGTACGCCCCGGAATACAGCGACATCCGGGCCTATGTGGACCAGCTGATCCGCATCAACCGTCTGCACAATACCGAATCCCTGCGCCCCGGCCAGTCCCTGGTCATCGTATATTACCGGTAAAGGCGGTCCGCAGCCGCCTTCCCTGCAGAAGGCCCATGAGTTTCCCTTGAGAACGGTCCCCCCGCCGTTCTCTTTTTTTCACCGGATTCGTCCGTAACCCGCGTATTCGCCCGTAAACCGTTTTACCTATCATCTGCCCGTCCGATGCCGCAAAACCGCTCTGAGGGCCGAATACGGGCCTGTACAGGCCAATAAAAAAGGAGAGAGGCCTTCAGCCCCTCCCCGGATCCCGTTCCGTGTGTTTACACTTTCGGCCACCCCTTCAGGTCTCCCCGCAGAATGGCTCCGAACATCCGTTCGCTCACGCCGTGATATGTTTTATTGAGCTCCGAAAGCATCTGCTTCATTTCCTCCCGGCGCGTATTGCCGTCCGCCGGGCACGGATTCTTCATCACCGGAAGCGCATTTGCCCTTGTAAATGCAATAATATCCGGTTCTTCCACATACATCAGCGGCCGGATCAGCGTCAGATCCATCCGGTCCAGATAACTGACCGGGGAGAAACAGCTGATCCGTCCCTCAAAGATCAGCGACATCAGCAGCGTTTCAATAAAATCATTCCGGTGATGCGCATACGCGATCTTATTGCATCCCAGTTCCCTGGCCCGCGTATTGAACGCGCCTTTCCGCAGTTTTGCGCAGAGCGAACACGGGTTCGATTCCTTCCGAATATCGAAAACGACCTCCGCGATCTGAGAATGCACGACCTGCAGTTCAAGCCCCATATTTGCCGTAAAAGCGCTCAGCGCCTCAAACGCGGCTTCATCCTTATCGGAAAAGCCCAGATCCACGCACAGCGGAACCAGCTCGAACGAAGCCGGATAAAAACGCCTTAATCCGTTCAGCGCGCACAGAAGCGTCAGGCTGTCCTTGCCGCCGGAGATCCCGACGGCGATCCGGTCGCCGTCCTTTATCATCCGATAATCATCCACGGCTTTCCGTGTTAAACTGAGCAGTCGCTGTAAGTCCATACCTGTAATCCTTTCCATGATCCCGAAGGAAATCATCGGCAATTATTATAGCATAACAGCCGCACAAATTGTATGCAGCGCCGAAACAATTTAAATCCGTTTTTCAGGATCGTTTTCCCGGACCGGCTTCGAGCGGATCCCGTAAAAAAATCCGGAAACTATTGACAGGGGAGAGTGTTTCGGCTATACTTATTTATGCGTTAAATGTATGTTTAATGCAAAAATAAGACAGAAAACAGCCGGGAAGAGTGATTTCCCTGCTCAACCCCGAAAGGATCCGCCTTATGCCGAAACGATTCAAATCCGAATACTACGCCGAAAAGGACAAAGCCTATTACGCCAAACTGCACGAACTGCAGAAACAATTGCCCGTCTATATGAAGCCGTACCTGTCGCACATCGAACTCAGCAAACGCGTGCGCACAGCCATTGCCTATACGCGCGACCTGATCACGTTTATGAAATACATCCAGGAAGTCAATCCGCTGTACGAAACCATTCAGATTCACGATATTCCTTTTGAATGCATGGAGTCGCTCACCTATGACGACATCAATTATTTCCTGCAGTACCTGAAGCAAAACAACGGAACAAACGTTCATTACAACGCCGAAAACGCCTTAAACCGCATGATGTGTTCGCTGCGGGGCTATTTCGGTTTCGAAGTGGCCCGCGAACATCTGGTCAAAAATCCGATGCTGGGCGCGGCCAAGCCCATGCCGCCGAAGGAAAAGCCCATCGAACGCCTGCGCCCGGCCCAGGTCAACCGCCTGCTGCAGGGCATCGAAGCCAGCGAATCCGGCTCCGAACGCTCGCGCGCCTTTACAGTCCGCACGCAGCTGCGCGACACCGCCATCGCCACTCTTCTGCTCAATACGGGCATCCGCGTGTCGGAATGCGTCGGCCTGGACGTCAAGGACATCAATTTTGAGGACATGTCCGTCTGCGTGGTCCGCAAAGGCGGACGCATCGAATACGTATACATGAACGAAGAAACCGCGGCCGCGATCCGCGATTACATCGAGATCGAACGGCCGGACTTCATCACCTCGCCGAACGAACCGGCCTTGTTCCTGTCCAACCGCCGCCGCCGCATGGCGGTCCGCTCCATCCAGGCCATGCTCGAAAAATACGGCAGATCCGTCCTGAAGCAGGACAACCTGCACCCCCACACGCTGCGCAAGACCTACGGGACCATGCTGTATGAAGCCACCTCGGACATCGGCCTGGTCAGCGAGACGCTGGGCCACAAAAGCGTTGACACGACCCGGAAGCACTACGCGGACATCAGCGAAAAGCACAAGCGGATCGCCGGCACGCTGCACGTGTACAACAGTGATCCGGAAGAAAACAGGCCGGACGGAAACCCGTGACACGGACAGATTGCTTCCTGCCTCTTATCCTGCGGCCGATTGCCCGAACGTATCGGATAATCGGCCGTTTTCTTACGCCATCTGTTTGATTTTTATCGCTTCCACCGACCTGAAATACTCCAGGAGCAGATCGATAAAGTAAAGGGAATATGACGCCAGATAGCGGTCCCGGCGCCGGATCAGGGTCAATGTCTGTGTCTGCGGCCGACTGCCCAGACAAAGCGGGAAAACATTGATGTTCGCGGGGATTTCCTTCAGGTTCGTCAGGTTCATCTGAGTGGCCACACAGGCGGCCAGCCCCCTCATGCACAGATCAACGCCGATCTGGGTGTAAGTGCTGCTGATATAGGCTTTCGGAACGATGTCGGAGGCTTCAAAGAGGCCGCGGACTTTTTTCCCCAGCTGGTTGCTGTAGAGGCAGAACGGGAGCTCGCCGAAATCTTCCAGCTGTGCGCCGCGGATCGCATTGTTTTTGATCACGGCTGCTTTTTCCCCGTAATGCCGGTACAACAGCTCATCGGCAACACAGAGGTAAAGCCGGTCTTCCATCAGGCGGCTCATATTCAGGACGGGGATTTCTTCTTCCGTGACGACGATTGCCATATCCAGTTCTCCCCTGACGACGCGCGGAATCAGATGGCGGGTTATGGAGTCGGCGATCCGGATCTCCACGTTGGGATACCGCTCATGAAATCGGGGCAGAACGGCCGGCAGGCAGCTGCTCATGCGCAGCGTGCTGGCGCCGAAACTGATCGCACCGCGGTCCTGTTTCTCGATTAGGAACGGAGCCATTTTTGTATTCAAAAAAGATCCGGAAGCTTCCGCCTCCGGATCCACTTCTTCAGATCTGTTTGTGAACGATAGTATACTCATTCCCCGGCCGGTAGTACGGGCAGGTGGGGAAGCGGCCGATCAGGAACAGGCGCATTTCATCTTCGTCCAGGTCCATGATGCAGCTGTAACAGTCATACTCCTCGTCATATTCATAGTTCATGCAGTCGTCGCAATTGCTCGGGACAGGCTTTTTCGGAGTCATAGACGGTCCTTATTTGGTCCCCATGACGGACTGGCTGTCCTTCTGGATCACGTCGTGCGCGCCGCCTTCCACGATGCTGACGGAGGAAACCAGCGTCAGTTTGGCTTTCTTTTGCAGTTCCCGGATGGTCAGAGCACCGCAGTTGCACATGGTGGAGCGGACTTTGCTTAAGGTCAGCTGCACGTTGTCCTTCAGGCTGCCGGCATAGGGAACGTAGGAGTCCACGCCTTCCTCGAAGGAAAGCTTCGAGTCACCGCCCAGGTCGTACCGCT
>CADBQE010000072.1 GCA_902796695.1 uncultured Lachnospiraceae bacterium | reverse complement strand
TCCATCAGGCACACGGGCTTCTTTTCCCTGCCCAGTTCGGCACGGACATCCATGTAGCGCTTCCAGGCCTTCTCCAGCACCGGATCCTCAAAGCGGACGCTGTCGATCTCGGTCAGGAAGGTGGTATGGCGGCAGTGGTCGCTCCAGTAGGTATCCAGCATCCGGATTTCCGTGATGGTGGGTTCCCGGCCTTCTTCCCGGAACCAGGACTGGCAGAAGGTGATATCGTCAACATCCATGGCCAGTCCGTAGTCCCGGACAAAGGCCGCCAGCGAGTCTTTATTCAGATCCCGGAAGCCGGCAAGCACGGCCACGCGGGACGGGACGTCGTACTGCATTTTCAGGGTCGCGGGCTTTTCCAGGGACGCCTCCCGGGCTTCCACCGGGTTGATCACGTGCTTTTTGAATGCAGCCAGGTCCGCCTCCGAAAGATCGCCGTACAGGGCATAGACCCGGGCGGATGCCACCGCCGGCCTGTCGCCCCGGGAGATGATCTGGATGCACTGGGCCGCGGAATCCGCGCGCTGATCGAACTGGCCGGGCAGATATTCCACCGCAAACACGGCGGCGCCGGACAGATCCGGCTCTTCGTAAATGTAGTCCACCGACGGATCGGAGAACACATTCCGCACGGCATTTTCAAACAGCTCCGGCGTCACGTCCTCCACGTCATAGCGGTTCAGCAGACGCAGCCGGGTCAGGCCGCGGATGCCCAGCAGTTCGCTGCCTTCCTGCAGCAGCTCCCTGGCTGCGAAATCATTGCCGGGTTTCTTTTCCACAAAAATACGGTAAACCATGGGATGTCCTCTCTATGTAAAGGGTAAGGGATTGCGGGTGTGCGCTCAGCGCAGTTCCAGGGCGCGGTGCCCTATATCTTTTCGGTAAAACGCATTGTCAAAATGAATGCGTTCCACGGCGGCGTAGGCTTCGCGGAGCGCGGTTTTCAGGTCCGCGGCCGCGGCCGTCACGCCCAGAACGCGGCCGCCGTTCGTCACCAGGACGCCGTCTTTCAGAGCGGCGCCGGCCACATAAACACGGTCCAGCAGGTCTTCCGGGATCGTAAGCGGGAAGCCCTTCCGATAGGAAAGGGGATAGCCCTCGGAGGCCATGATCACGCAGGCGGCGGCGCCGGTCTTCACCCGAAGCGGCAGATGCTCCGCCAGTTTTCCGGCCCGGACGGCCAGCATCAGGGTCAGCAGGTCGCTGCCTAAAAGCGGCAGCACCACCTGCGTCTCCGGATCGCCGAAGCGGCAGTTGTATTCGATCACTTTCGGGCCGTCCGGCGTCAGCATCAGGCCGAAATACAGGCAGCCCTGAAAAGGACGGCCCTCCGCTTCCATCGCGCGGATCGTGGGCAGGAAGATCTTTTCCATGCATTCCGCGGCCACGGCGTCCGTATAGAACGGATTGGGCGCGATGGTCCCCATGCCGCCGGTGTTGGGGCCTTTGTCCCCGTCCCACGCGGCCTTATGGTCCATGGAGGAGCTCATCGGCGCCACGGTCTTTCCGTCCGTCAGCGCCAGCACGGAGATCTCCGGACCGGTCAGGAACTCTTCGATCACCAGCTTTTCGCCGCTTTTGCCGAACTTCTTCTCTTCCATCGCGGCGCGCACGGCCTCCCGCGCCTCCTGCCTTGTCTGCGCGATCACGACGCCCTTGCCCAGCGCCAGGCCGTCGGCCTTCACCACGATCGGCAGCGGAGCGGTCTCCACATAGGCCAGGGCGGCGTCCAGCTCCGTAAAAGTCTCGTATGCGGCGGTCGGAATGCCGTATTTCTTCATCAGATCTTTGGCAAAAGCCTTGCTGCCTTCGATAATGGCGGCGTTCGCACGGGGTCCGAAGCAGGGGATCCCCGCCTCCTCCAGCGCGTCCACCGCGCCGAGCACCAGCGGATCATCCGGCGCCACGACCGCGAAATCGATCTCATTTTCCCGGGCAAAAGCCACCTGCGCGGGGATATCCGTCGCGGAAATACTCACGCATTCCGCGTCCCGGGCAATGCCGCCGTTCCCCGGCAGCGCATAGATCTTCTCCGCCAGCGGATTTTCCTTCAGTTTGCGGATAATGGCGTGCTCGCGCCCGCCTCCGCCGATCACCATGATCTTCATGTATCTCTCCCGCCGATCAATGGTGGAACAGGCGCATGCCCGTGAACGCCATCACCATGTCATACTTGTCTCAGGCCTCGATGACCGCGTCGTCACGGATGGAGCCGCCGGGCTCCGCCACGTAGGACACGCCGG
>CADBQE010000071.1 GCA_902796695.1 uncultured Lachnospiraceae bacterium | reverse complement strand
GGTCAGGAAATCGTCATAGCCCGCGGGGACGGGGAGGAGGATGCCTTCAAACGGGAGCAGGATCTGCCGCTCCAGGTCTGCTTTCGGGAAATAGTTGCTGTGGTAGGCGTCCACGGTGATCACGGCGTGGGAAACGTACGCCGTCTCGCGGCCTTCAAAGCTGCGGGCCAGGCGGTCGATCTCTTTCCAGTTTTCATAAGGATCGCGGCCGGACCAGCTGTCCGCGCGCGCCTGTTCCTCCGGAGACAGATGCGGATGGGAGCGGCGCATATAGGCCGAATTGTCGCGGTTCAAGGCCATGATCCGGTGATACAGCGGCTCGCCCTCTTCCGGGACCCAGGGGTCCAGCGGAAAAATGTCGGCCATCACGCCCTGGTTCATGGGCTGATACATGAAGGAAGGCGTCGCAGCCGTAGTGCGGCTGTTGCGCAGCTTGGCAAAACTGTAAAAATAGCCCGGGTCGGTGTCCGGCGTCTGCAGAAAATACGGTTCCGAAAACCACTCCGGATGAGCCAGGAGTTCTTCGTAATCCGCGCGGGGCATGGCGATGTCGATGTCGTCATCCCAGGGGATGAAGCCGTGATGGCGCACGGCGCCCAGCAGCGATCCGCCTACCAGGAAGCAGGTCAGGCCGTGGTCCCGGCAGGTCTCGTACAGCGTGCGCGCCAGATCCAGTTCCACCAGCCAGAGTTTTTTCCGCCAGGTTTCCACGCGGAAGTCCCAGCGCACGTCCGGAGCCAGCCGGGATTCGTCCCAGCCCATCTTTTCAAGAATTCTGACGGTTTCCTTCATTTCTTTTTCCCCAGTTTCAGGAACGGTCTGCCGCGTTTGATCAGTTCGCCCCGGCGGGTAATGACGGCCGCGCTGACCGCGAAGAACAGACCGGTCAGGATCAGGTCCAGACCGCCCTGGGCAGCCAGGAACCGGTCCTTAGGCGCCGTCCACAGGTCCGGCAGCTGCTGCGAGGCATTGATCAGGGCGTGGATCACGATCACCAGAAGCAGGCTGCCGCTCCTGGTGTAGACGGTCTGCAGGAACAGCGCCGTCAGGGCGGCAAACACCGCCTGCAGCACGACGATCTGCGGATCCGAGGTGATCAGATTGACCAGATGCATGACGCCGAAGATTACAGCGATGGCCAGGAAATCCCGGGCTTTATAGCGTCCCTCTTCCTCAAACAGCAGGCGTCCCCACAGGCGGAAGACGCATTCCTCCCAGAAGGCCGTGAGAACGATGCTGATGAGAACAGCGGCCAGACGTCCCGCTTCCGGGGACAGAGAGACGGGGCCGATGCGGAAGGCCGTATAGACGGCCGGCGCGATCAGGGAAACCAGGATCAGCCAGGGCAGAAGCGGCCGGTTCCGCAAAGGGATCCGGGCCTGCCGGCCGGCCAGTGCAAGCGCGCCGGCGCCGATCGCCAGTTTGATCAGAGAAGTTATAACGGGGAATCCGCTGCCGCGGTCCAGATAAGCGCCGCCGGTCACCAGCAGCGTGGCCGCCAGGCAGATCAGAAAGAAGGCTCCCAGGCGCCTGCTTTCGGGCAGCGCCCGCAGTTCTTCCGGAATGTTTTTTTGCATAATCGTCCTTTTGCAGCGGGCAGATTTCCGCCGCCGTCATATTTTTCAGATCGTGGTGCGGTCCCGGACCAGTTCCAGGCGGCGCACGGCCTGTCCGATCTCGCGGGCCGTATCGCCGGCCGTCATGGCCGTCGGTCCCGTTTCCAGCTGTGCCCGTTCGCCGGCCAGCCCGCACAGATAGGCGGCCGCAGCGGCCAGTTCAGGCAGGGATCCCCGGCCGTAGCCCAGCAGGGCGGCCAGAACGCCGGACAGCACATCGCCGCTGCCCGCGGTCGCCATGCCGGCGCAGCCCCGATCCGTGATCCAGGTCTCGGCGGCGTCGGTCACCACGGTGCCGCTGCCCTTTAAGAGGACCGTGCAGCGCCATTTTTCCGCCAGTTCTTTGGCGCGGCGGAGCGGTTCCCGTTCAATTTCCGCGGCCGGAAGATCCAGCAGGCGGGAAGCTTCTCCCAGGTGCGGCGTCAGCAGGATCTC
>CADBQE010000070.1 GCA_902796695.1 uncultured Lachnospiraceae bacterium | reverse complement strand
GTCGACTTCCTGCTTCGCGGCCGGGCCGGACTGCATGATGGACAGCACGTATTTTTCCAGGGCTTCCACGGTCGGATAGTCGAAGATATCCTTGAACGCGATCGGCAGGTTCTCCGCGGCCGCGCGAACGGCGATCTTGGCCACCGTCAGGGAGGTGCCGCCCAGGTCAAAGAAGTTCTCATTAATACCGACGCGGTCAAGCCCCAGCGCGCCCGCGAACATGTCGCACAGCTTCTTCTGGAGCTCCGTGACCGGCGCGGCGTAGGCCCGCTCGTCCTGCTTCCATTCGGGCTTCGGAAGCGCCCGGCGGTTCACTTTCTGGTTCTGGGTCAGCGGGATCGCGTCGATCTGCATGATCACGGAAGGGACCATGTAGGCCGGCTTCTGACGGCGGATGAAGTCCTTCAGCGCGGTTTCGTCCACCGGGCTGGCGCTTACCACGTAGGCGGTGATGAATTTCTCGCCGTTGTTTTCGTTGTCGAAGGCCTGGACCGTCGCGTCCGTGATGCCGGGGAATTCCCGGACCACGCTTTCCACTTCGGACAGCTCGATCCGGAAGCCGCGCACCTTGACCTGGCCGTCGTTGCGGCCCAGGAAGTCGACGGTGCCGTCCGGCAGCAGCCGCACGATGTCGCCGGTGCGGTACGCGCGGGCATAGCCGGGATCATCGCTGAACGGGTTCTTAATAAAGGCCTTTTCGGTCAGATCCGGCCGGCCAAGATAGCCACGGCCCACGCCGCGGCCGGCGATCAGCAGCTCTCCGGGCACGAACGGCGGCAGGCGGTGCAGCTGCTCGTCCACCACATAGCAGCGGTAGTTGCCGATCGGCCGGCCGATCGGAACGCGCTCGTACAGCCGGTCCACGGGCATCGCGGTGGAGAAAATGGTGCATTCGGTGGGACCGTAGGCGTTGATCAGCCGGGTCTCCCCCGTCTTCGGCGCCACGGGCACCAGCTTTTCGCCGCCGGCGGACAGGAAGCGCAGCTGCGGGATCGAGGTCATGGTGTAGAACTGGCGGGCGATCTGCGTGGTCATGAAGGAGTGCGTAATGCCGCGGCGCTTGAACCAGATCTCCAGGGTCAGCAGATCCAGCCGGATCTCCTCCTCCACAATGCAGACGCAGGCGCCGGTCGTGAGGGCCGGATACAGGTCCATCATATTGGCGTCGAAGCCGTAGCTGGCATAGGCCGCCACCCGGCAGGTTTCGTCCAGGCTGTAGTATTCGCGGTACCAGCCGCAGAAGTTGGCCAGGTTCCCGTGCTCCAGCATGACGCCCTTGGGCGTGCCCGTGGAGCCGGAGGTATAGAGCAGGATAAACAGGTCTTCCGGCGCCGGATGCTCCTTGATCCTTCCGCAGGCGGGCAGGGCGGGAATATCCTTCAGCAGGAGGACTTCGCCTTTATAATCCGGAACCTTTTCCAGCAGCGGCTCGTCCGCGATCAGGAACGAGCAGTCCGCGTCTTTCATCATGAAGCTCAGGCGCTCCGTGGGATAGGAAGGATCCAGCGGCTGATAGGCAGCGCCGGTCTTTAAGACGCCCAGCGAAGCCGCCGCCATTTCGCTGCAGCGGGGGATCAGCACGGATACGACGCGACCCTTGCCGATCCCGCGGCTCTGCAGGAAGCCCGCGATCCGGTCGGAGAGTTCATCCAGCTGCCGGTAGGAGAGCTCCTCCTCCTTGAAGATGACGGCGGGCCGGTCCGGGAATTTGTCCGCGGCCGCCCGGAACAGGGACACGATATCCGTGACCGGAAACGGCCTCTCGGTTTCGTTGCCGGCGTCCATTTCCGCCGCGGTCTGCGCATCCGTCAGGCAGACCTCGCCCAGCCGCTGCTTCCGCGTGAATTCCAGAGCCGCCTGCTCCAGGCAGGTCAGGAAGCGGAGCAGATAGTCTTCGCTGAACATATCCCTGCGGTATTCGCAGCTGAACACCGGCTGTCCGTCTTTTTCGAAGATTTCGATGTGCAGCGGCGCCTTGGCCTCCGAGGCGGGAACCTGCACCATTTCCGCCTTTTCGCCGCCAATGCTGTCGAAGAGGAATTCCTTGCCCTGATACACGAACAGGATGTCGGAATTGATGCCGTGCGTCCGGGCGATCTCCGCGAAGGAG
>CADBQE010000069.1 GCA_902796695.1 uncultured Lachnospiraceae bacterium | reverse complement strand
CCGGCTGTTCCATCCGCAGCACCAGGGAACTTTCATTGTCATCCACCTGGGTCGTCCGGCCCGGATACAGCACCCGGAAGCGGCAGGATCCATCCTCCCAGCTGTCGCCCGCCCGGACCGCGCGGATCGGGATCTGCTTTTCCGCCGCCAGGCGCAGCAGTTCCGCCGCCTTTTCCGACTGCAGAAAAACCTCCGGCAGGATCAGGCTTTTGATTTCAAGGTCCGGCTCCCGCAGCACGGCGGGCAGGCCGCCTATGTGATCGCTGTCCGGATGAGAGATGATAACGGCCTCCAGTCGCCGGATGCCCCGATATTTCAGGAAGGGCAGGATTACCCGGTTGCCCACGGTGTCCGTGCCGCCGCCCCCGTCCATCAGATAGCTGCGGCCGTTTTCGAGGGTGATCACATGGCAGTCCCCCTGCCCCACGTACAGGCTCGTGATCTGCGTCGGTTCCGGAAGGCGCACCAGAAATACGCAGCCGGCCGCCAGCAGCCAGAGCCACAGCAGCAGGGCCGTATTCCGGGCATCGCGGAAGGCCTTGCGGATCCGCGTTTCCCCGGCCAGCCTGATCTGAGCGCCGAAGCTTTCCACTTCCCGGCGGCGGATCGAAAAAACCGCCCCCAGGCCGGCCAGGGCGAGCCCCGCATAGGCCAGTATCTGCCAGAGTGCCGGGCGGCCCAGGATCATTCCGGACAAAGGCAGTGTCTCCGCCGCGCGGCAGAGCTGCCGAATCAGCGCCAGCACCAGTCTGACGCCGCCGGACAGTGCCAGGGCCGCCGGCAGAAAAACCGGCGCCAGCAGTGCGCTTCCGAAGCCGAAGGCCAGGACCCAGGCGGCTAACGGGACAGCCAGCAGATTCGCCAGAGGGGAATAGGGATGAAAGGTAAAAAAACGGTACAGCGTCAGCGGCAGCAGTCCCATCTGCAGGGATACCGGAACCAGCAGAGCCCGGGCGGTTCCGCTTTCCGCCAGCAGCCGCCGGGACAGGCCGGGCAGAACGATCCCCAGCAGGAATACGCAGCCGAACGACAGCTGGAAGGAGGCATCAAACAGCGCATACGGGGCCGGGATCAGCGCCGCCAGAACAGCGGCGCCCCAGGCGGACGGCAGATCAAAAGACAGTCCCAGGCCGGACGCCGCCTGAAGCAGCACGGCCATGAGTCCGGCCCGCCGGACGGGGATCCGGGTCCCGCAGAGCAGCATATAAAACAGCACGCCGGCCGCGGCGGCAATCGCCCGGAACAGGCCGAACCCCCGGCGGATCCGGAGGCCCCTGGCGCGGCCGAACGGGAAAAAGGAAAGAAAAAAACCCGCCAGCCGCCCCAGGACAAGCGCCCAGAAACTCACATGCAGTCCGCTGACCGAAAGCAGATGGGAAAGGCCCGCCCGCTCATACAGCTGCTCCGTTTCTTCGTCCGTCCCGCCTCTGTCTCCCAGCAGCATGGCGCCCAGCAGGGCCGCATCTCCCGCGGGATACAGCATCCCCAGGCCGCGCCGCAGAAAGCACTTGAACCGATAGGCGGCTTCCGCAAGCGGCGCCCGGCGGGCCTCGATGATCCGCAGCGCGTCGCCCTCCATAAAGCATGGGGTGCCGCGGGCCAGATAGGAGGCGCGGGCGTCGAATTCCCCGGGATTATCCGCCTCCGGAAAGCACCTGAGCGTCCCCCGGACCTCCAGACGCGGCCCCGGGACCAGGTCCCCGTTCGGCGGAAAATACACCAGGACGGTCCCGGCCGCAAGCGGGCTCGGATTTTCCGGTATGGCAGGCGAGTCCGCGTTCTCCGGTACGGCAGGCGGGTCCGGGTTCTCCGTCCCTTCCGGGCCGGAAAGCGGGCCCGGATTTTCCGCCCCCTCCGGAATGAATTCCGCCCGGGTCAGGGTAAGCGCAATATTCCCGCTGCCCGTCAGGCTGATCCCGGAGAGCGTGCCCCGAAGAACGCCTCCGGCCTCCCCGGTCTTCCGCAGAAAATCCTCCGCCGCGGACGGCGTCCGGAGCGGCACCTGAAGCAGCTTCATCACCGCGAGGGCTCCCATCCACAGCAGGGCCAGCCAGAAAACGGGGCGGGTCAGCTTAAACCGTGATATAGTTCCGGATCTTATAAAACGTCCCCTCCTTGATCCCCGGGACCTTCATCAGGTCCTCAACCGTCTGAAACAGACCGTTCTCCTCCCGGTACCGCAGGATCGCGCGGGCCTTGGCCGGACCGATCCCGGGCAGTCTTTCCAGATCCGCCTGACCCGCGGTATTGATATTGATCAGAAGCGGCTCCGTCGCAAAGATCCACTCCGTTTCGGACGAACACGGGGCAGTTTCCGCTGCCTCGACAGCGGCTGTTTCCACGTCCGACGCCTCTCCCGCGGCTGTTTCCGTTCCCGAAGACATGCCCCGCACAGAAGTTTTCGACGTTTCCGCCGAAACCGCCAACGCAGGATCCCGCTCCGTCCCTGCCGTCTGCACATCGGTCAGACAGACCCGTTCCGTCCCCGACGTCTGCACATCGGTCAGACAGACCCGTTCCGTCCCCGACGTCTGCGCGGCGGACAAGCCCTCCCGGCGGATTCCGGGTCCTTCCCCGCCGTCATATTTCCGCATATACAGGATGCCGCCCGTCAGCATCAGAACGGCCAGGATCAGCAGAATTCCCTTGGATTTCGGCATGACATTCCTCCCTCTCCCGCCGTCCCTCCTGCCTGCCGCCTGCCCGCTTGTCCGATAATTTCCTGTTCTCATCCTATCACACGCCAAAAGCGGGCTCCAGTGAACCCTGCGCCGCCCCCGTGTCGATTTGACGCGGAACACACCGGTTTTTCACAGACGGGCTCCCTTTTTCCCTCCGTGCGGGGATTGTTTTTACGGTTTCCGTGGTCTATAATACGGGCGGAGCAGCGGACCGGGCCGGGGGGCGCTCCGAGTATTTCCGGCATTTTTCGACAGGACCCGAACACATGAAACTCCAATCTCAGAATAAAGAAGCCCTGCTGACCGGCCGGCCCCTGCCGACCCTTCTGGTTTTCGCTCTGCCCATTATTCTGGGCAATATCTTCCAGCAGCTGTACAATATCGTAGACGCGATGGTCGTGGGAAAATTCCTGGGCGACCTGCCTCTCGCGGGCATCAGCATCGCCTCTCCCATCATGGACATTCTGTATGCGCTGCTGCTGGGCTCCAGCATCGGCATCGGCGTTCTGGTGGGTCAGCTGTGCGGCGCGGAGGACTGGGACCGCTTAAAGCGCGTCCATGCCACGGCACTGGTCGGAGGCTCCGTGATCACGCTGGGCCTGTCCGCTCTGGGCCTCATCGCATCCCGCCCCATCCTGACCGCGCAGGGCTCCGATCCGGCCGTGATCGACCATGCCATGACCTATCTGGTCATCATTTTAGGCGGTCTCCTGTTCAATTTTCTGTACAATTACTACTCCGCTGTGCTGCGGGCCTGGGGCAATTCCCAGACGCCGTTCCTGGTGCTGTTGGTCTCTTCCGTCCTGCACGCGCTGCTGGACCTGCTGCTGTGCGGCGTGCTGGAGCTGGGCATCCGTGGCGTTGCCTGCTCCACCGTTTTCTGCCAGATCGTCTCCACCCTGTGGCTGGCTGTGTACACCGCCCGCAGCTGCCCCCCTCTGCGCCTTACGCGCGGGGAGCTTAAGGTCGACCGCCGGGAAGCCGGCGCCATTCTCGGTTTTGCCTGGGCCGCCGCGCTGCAGCAGGCGGTCGTCATGGTGGGCCGCTTCCTGATCCAGGGCATGCTGACGCCGCTGGGCACGCATTCCGTGACCGGCTACAATATGAGCATGCGTGTGGAGCAGTTCCTGTTCTGCTTCTCTCAGGGCATCAGCGCCGCCATGGTCGTCGGCATTTCCTTAAGCAAAGGACGGGGGGATACGGACCGGGTCCGCACCTTCTACTTTGTTTCCCTGCGGACCGAACTTGTCCTGTGGCTCGTGCTGGGCGCAGTCCTGTGGCTGCTGGCGCCGCGTTTTATCGGCCTCTTCTCTTCGCATGAAGAAGTCATCGCCGCCGGCACCTCCTATGCCCGGACCATGGCGCTGCCGTATCTGTTCGCTTTTCTGGGCGAAGTGATCCAGGGCTATTTCCGCGGCATCGGACGTCTGCGCCTCACCATGATCGCCTCCATGTCCCAGATCGTTCTCCGCGTCATCCTCTCCGCCCTCCTGATCCCCCTCTGGGGCATCCCCGGCATCTGCGCCGCCGTGACCGTCGGCTGGGTCCTCCTCGTCCTCATCGAAGGCGGCTACAGCCTCAAAACCGTCCGCCGCGCATAACGTGACAGGGGGACGGTTCCTTTGTCACGTTTTGTGACCCGCTATCCGCCGCGGGCCGATTACAAACAAGGTGAATTGCTGCGCAGCAGCAAGAGAGGGCGGCCTGGGCCGTCGGCCCCTACGATATCAT
>CADBQE010000068.1 GCA_902796695.1 uncultured Lachnospiraceae bacterium | reverse complement strand
TTTCAGTCCCTTCACCAGCTGCGCGTATGTTTTGCGGTCCAGCCGCCCCAGCTGATCCGCCGCCCAGACCGCGAACAGGTCCAGGACTGCCAGCTGCGTGACGTAACCCTTGGTGGTCGCCACCGCAATCTCCGGACCGGCCCAGGTGTAGATCACATGGTCCGCCAGCTTGGCAATGGTGCTGCCCACGACGTTGACGATCGCCAGCGTGGCCGCACCGTCCTCTTTCGCCTTCTTTAACGCCGCGATCGTATCCGCGGTCTCGCCGGACTGGCTGACGACGATCACCAGCGTCCGCTCGTTCAGCACCAGGTCGCGGTAGCGGAACTCGCTGGCCAGCTCCGTTTCCACCGGCAGGCGGCAGAGCGTTTCCAGGACGAGCCGTCCCACGCAGCCCGCGTGATAGGCGGAGCCGCAGGCGGTGAGGATGATCCGGTCGAAGGCCTTAATATCCAGATCGTCGAAATCCATTACGATCCGGCCGTCTTTGATGCGCGGCTCCAGCGTCGCCTGCAGGGCCTGGGGCTGTTCCATGATCTCCTTCATCATAAAGTGATCGTAGCCGCCTTTTTCGGCCGCCGCAATATCCCAGAGGATATGGCGCGGCTCCCGGCTGACCGGACTGCCGTAGCGGTCAAAGATCCGCACGCCGTCCCGCCGGATCTGCGCGGTCTCGCCGTCGTCCAGGTCGATCACGTCCTTGGTGTGGCGGATGAGGGCCGTGATATCGGAGGCGAAAAAGTTCTCGCCGGCGCCGATCCCGACGATCAGGGGGCTGGACAGGCGGGCGGCAAAGACCGTATCCGGCTGATCCGCGCACAGCACCGCCAGCGCGTAGGAGCCTTCCAGGCGCCGGATGGTCCGCGTCAGGGCCTTCCGCACGTCCCCGTCGTAATAATACGCCAGCAGCTGGACGATCACTTCCGTGTCCGTTTCGCTGACGAAAACGATCCCGTTCTGCTCCAGTTCTTTTCTGATCTCCAGATAGTTTTCGATGATTCCGTTGTGGACAACGGCAAAGCGCCCGTCCGCGGACATGTGCGGATGCGCGTTCACGTCGCTGGGCGAGCCGTGGGTGGCCCAGCGGGTGTGGCCGATGCCGCAGGTGCCGGCCATATCCGCCGTCTGCTCCAGTTTTTCGGCCAGCTTTTCCACTTTCCCGGTCGCTTTGACCATCCGCAGGCCGTCCGCGGTCTGCACCGCGATGCCCGCCGAGTCATAACCGCGGTATTCCAGCTTTTTCAGTCCGTCCAGCAGGATCGGGACGGCCGGGTCGCTGCCGGTATATCCGATGATTCCGCACATGATCCGTTCCTCCTTCAGATCGCAAAGAGCAGCCGCGTATAAGTCGGATACGGCCAGAAGCGGGAATCGATCACATCCTCCAGCTGGTCCGTGATCCGCCGGCAGTCCGCCATCCGGGCCGTCAGCCGCGTGCTGGCGATCTCCAGGCGGGAAGCGGGATCGGAGGCCGCTTCAAACGCTTCCAGCGCTTCCTCCAGATCTTTCACGGCCTGCAGCAGGTCGTTGCCCAGCATTCCGGCTGTCTTTTTCAGTTCTTTTTCGAAATAGAAAGCGCCGTCCATGGAGGAAAGGAAGGCGCTGACGGCGCCGAAAATATTCTTCCGGATCATTTCCCGCATCGTGCGGGCTTCGATCGCGGTGGTCCCGCAGTAGCTTTCCTGATGGATCTCGTTGCGGGAGGCGATCTCCGCACTGCTGTAGATCCCGTTTTCGGTCAGCAGGCGGACATTCTCTTCCCGGAGGAATTCCGGAATGGTCTCCGCCGTCGTGCGCAGATTTTTCAGGCCGCGCCGGGCGGCTTCCTCCACCCAGGCCGGATCGTAGCCGTTGCCGGAAAACAGGATGCGGCGGTGGGCGGAGAGCATATCGCGGATGAGGCTCCGGACGGCTTCGGCACGGTCGTCCCGGGTCTCCAGATATTCCGCGCATTCTTTCAGCTCCTGGGCCATGATCGTATTCAGATACGTGACCGGCGTCGCGATGGACTGGCTGGCGCCGGGCATGCGGAATTCGAATTTATTGCCGGTGAAGGCCACCGGCGAGGTGCGGTTGCGGTCCGTGTTGTCCTGGGAAAGATGCATCAGGACGTCCTTGCCGACGGTCAGCAGGCGGTCTTCGCGGCCGGTATAGGGCTCGTCGTTGATCAGGGAATCGATCACGGCCTCCAGCTCCGATCCGACAAAGACGGAAATGATGGCGGGCGGCGCTTCCTGCCCGCCCAGGCGGTGGTCGTTGCCGGCGTGGGCCGCCGAGCAGCGCAGCAGCCCCGCGTACTCATCCACCCCTTTGATAAAGGCCGTCAGGAACAGCAGAAACCGGATGTTTTCCGCCGGGGTAGTCCCCGGAGAAAAGAGGTTTTCGCCTTTGTCCGTAGAGACGGACCAGTTGACGTGCTTGCCGGAACCGTTGATGCCGGCGAAGGGCTTCTCGTGGAACAGGCAGACCAGGTCATGGCGGTCCGCTACGCGCTTCATGATCTCCATCGTCAGCTGGTTCTGGTCGTTGGCGGTGTTGGCATCGGTAAAGAACGGCGCCATTTCATACTGGGCCGGCGCCACCTCGTTGTGCTCTGTCTTCGCGCAGATCCCGAGCTTCCAGAGCTCCTCGTTGAGGTCCTGCATGAAAGCGGCGATTTCCGGCTTGATGGCCCCGTAATAATGATCCTCCAGCTCCTGCTTCTTGGTGGCGTCCGCCCCAATCAGTGTCCGGCCGCACAGCCGCAGGTCTTCCCGCTGCTGGAACAGGTCCTTCGGGATCAGGAAATATTCCTGCTCGGCCCCGATATTGACGCGGACGCTTTCCGTGTGCTCGTCGCCCAGCAGCTTCAGAACCCGGACCGCCTGGCGGTTCAGGGCGTCGGAAGAGCGCAGCAGCGGCGTTTTTTTGTCCAGGACTTCTCCGGAATAGGTGCAGAAGACAGTGGGGATGCACAGAACTTTATCTTTGATGAAGGCATAGGACGTGGGATCCCAGGCGCTGTAGCCGCGGGCCTCGAAGGTGGAGCGCAGACCGCCGGAGGGAAACGAAGAGGCGTCCGGCTCGCCGCGCAGCAGCTCTTTGCGGGAAAACTCCATGCGGTATCCGTCGCGGCCGTCCGGGATCAGAAAGCCTTCGTGCTTTTCCGCGGTTTCGCCGTTTAAGGGCTGGAACCAGTGGGTATAGTGGGTCGCGCCTTTTTCCAGAGCCCAGCGCTTCATGCCGTCCGCGATATCGTCCGCGATTTTTTCCGGCAGCACGGTGCGCTTGCGCACGCACTCCCGCCAGACGGAGAGCGATGCTTCGGAAATATAGCGCTGCATGGTCCTCTCATTAAACAGATCGATGCCGAATCGTTCGTTTTCACCGGGGGTCTTTCCCATAATGCCGTCTCCTCGTATATAGTGTCTTGGTTGTTTCCGCAGCGCGGACATGGCGCCGGCCGGCTGCGGAGCGGTTATTGTTTTACTGCCGCCCGGTTTTCCAGCTGTGCTTTGCAGAGGGCGGTAAACAGCGGATGCGGCCGGTTGGGGCGGCTTTGGAATTCCGGATGGAACTGGACGCCCACGAACCAGCTGCCGGCGGAAAGCTCGGTGATCTCCACCAGTTTTCCGTCCGGGGACTGCCCGGACAGACGCAGGCCTTTCTGCTCCAGGATCGTGCGGTAAGCATTATTGAATTCATAGCGGTGGCGGTGACGCTCGGAAATATGCGGCACGCCGTAAGCCTTTGCCGCCAGCGAGCCGGACGTGAGAACACACGGCCAGCTTCCCAGCCGCATGGTGCCGCCTTTTTCCGTGATATGCACCTGGTCCGGCATCAGGTCGATGACGGGATGGGCGGTATTTTCGTCAAATTCCGTGGAATTCGCGTCCGCCCAGTGCAGCACGTTCCGGGCAAATTCGATCACGGCGATCTGCATGCCCAGACAGATGCCAAAGTAGGGAATGCCGTGCTCGCGGGCATAGCGGGCGGCAGCGATCATGCCTTCGATGCCGCGGCTGCCGAAGCCGCCGGGCACCAGGATGCCGTCGCAGTCCTGCAGGATCCCGGGGGCGGAGGCCTCCGTTACGGTTTCGGAATCGATCCAGTGAATCTCGGCGCGGGCTCCGCAGGCGGCGGCCGCATGGTGCAGCGCCTCCTCTATGCTGAGATAGGCGTCGTGCAGCTGCACATATTTGCCCACTAACGCGATCCGGACGGTCCGGTCCGCGGTCCGGATGCGGCGGACCATGGCTTCCCATTCGGTCAGATCGGGATTTCGGTCCGGCAGTCCCAGACGACGGCAGACGGTCCGCGCCAGTCCTTCTTCCTCCAGCATCAGCGGGACCGCGTAGATCGTGTCCGCGGTCAGGCTTTCGATCACCGCCTCCTTGTCCAGGCTGCAGAGAAGGGCGATCTTCTCGCGGATCTCTTCCGTCAGCGGCTGATCCGTGCGGCAGACCAGGATATCGGGCTTGATGCCGGCGGCCTGCAGCTCCCGCACGGAATGCTGCACGGGCTTGCTTTTGAGCTCGCGGCTGCCCGGGATCTCCACGACCAGCGGCACGTGGATGAACAGGACGTTTTCCCGTCCTTTTTCCCCGGCCACCTGGCGGATCGCCTCCAGGTAAGGCTGGCTCTCGATATCGCCGACCGTGCCGCCGATCTCGCAGATCGCCGCGTCCAGGCCTTTTTCTTCCATTTTGTAAATGTTCCGCTTGATCTCATCCGTGATATGGGGAATGATCTGGATCGTGCGGCCCAGGTATTCGCCCCGTCGTTCCCGGTTTAAGACGCTCCAGTAGATCCGGCCGGAGGACACGGAGGAATCCGCGCTCAGCGCTTCGTCCGCAAAGCGCTCGTAATGGCCCAGGTCCAGGTCGGTTTCCGCCCCGTCCTCGGTCACGAAAACCTCCCCGTGCTGATAGGGGCTCATGGTCCCCGGATCCACATTCAGATACGGATCGAATTTCTGATTCTGCACGCGGAAGCCGCGTGCCTTTAACAGCCGGGCCAGCGAAGCGGCACAGATTCCTTTCCCCAGACCGGAGACAACGCCTCCGGTAATAAAAATATACTTCATTTCAGGCGCCTCCTGCGGATCGGATGCTCAATGAGGGCTTAGTTTTTTCAACACCTTAGCAGTGTACCACCTTGACAGCATAAAATAAAATACCTATACTATTGGCGATACCATACGGAAAAAGTATGATGAGGCATTTGTATGGAACTCCGGACCCTGAAATATTTTGTGACAGTCGCAGAAGAACTGAATATCACGCGTGCGGCCGGGATCCTCCGGATCAGCCAGCCGCCCTTAAGCGCGCAGATCCGGAATCTGGAAGAAGAGCTCGGCACGGAACTGTTCATCCGCGGGAAAAGGCATCTGAAACTGACCGAGGCGGGACAGCTCCTCTACCGGCACGCCAAGGACATCCTGAATCTGTCGGAGAAGGCGGCGGCCGAGGTTACGTCCTTAAGCCGGGGCATGACGGGGACCGTGACGGTGGGGCTCGTGGAAGGCATGGCGCCGGATATCGCGGCCGAGTGGTTCGTCGGCTTTCTGGCGGAGCATCCGGGCGTCCGCTTCCGGATCCTGGACGGCAACAGCGACGATCTGATCGAAAAGATGCGCGGCGGCCTGATCGGGCTGGCTGTGATCACGCCCCCGTACGACCAGCAGCTGCTCAGCAGCTTCCGGGTGGGGCAGGAGAAGATGGTGGCGCTGATGAGCCGCGCGCATCCGCTGGCCCTGGCATCCGACAGAGCGCTGGACGTCCGGGATCTGGTCCGGGAACCGCTGATCGTGCCCAGCCGCAAGGCGCATATCGAAGAGATCCGCGCATGGTTCCGCGAGATCGGCGAGGAACCGGACATCGTGTGCGAAATGGACAACTATCTGGACGCCGCCGCCCTGGCGGGACGGGGCATCGGCATCAGTATTTTCCCGCAGACAGCTTATATCATGAATGATTCCCTGATCTCGCGCGAGATCGCCGGCCGGGACAAAACCGTGGAATACCTGTTTGTCTGGCGCAAGGAGCATCAGCTTCCCGCCGTGGAGGAGCGGTTTATCGAGTACGTGAAGGCCCGGTATCAGAGGTAACGGAAGGAGAAAAACAATGACGGATTATCTGAGCAGGATCGTGACCCCGGAAGAGGCCGTAAAGGCCGTACGCTGCGGCGACTGGGTGGACTACGGGTTCAGCGCGGGCTTCCCGGAACTGCTGGACCGGGCACTGGCCGCGCGCCGGGATGAGCTGCGGGACGTGAAGCTGCGCGGCGGCCTGGTGATCCGGCCGCGGATCGAAGCCGTGGAATGCGACCCGGAGCAAAAAGCCTTTTCCTGGTACAGCTGGCATATCGGCGACTACGAGCGGAAGCTGCAGGCGCGCGGCCTGGTGCAGTTCATGCCCGTAATGCTCCGCGCACTGCCGACCCTGTACCGGCGCCGCTATATCCGCACGGACGTGGCCTTCGTGCCGGTCTCGAAGCCGGACGCGGCCGGATACTGCGGGCTGGGGATCTCCAATTATGCGTGGCGGACCGTTTTCGAAAGCGCGCGGACCGTCATTTTCGAGATCAATGAACGCTATCCGATGCTGCAGGGCGTGGACGGTTCTCACCGCGTGCACCTGTCCGAAGCGGATTATATTGTGGAAGGAGAGCACGAGCCGCTGCCGGTGCGCCGCTACCGCGAGGCATCGGAAACGGACCGGAAGATCGCGGAACTGGTGGTGAACGAGATCCCGGACGGCGCGGTCCTGGCCCTGGGCGTGGGCGGCGTGCCGTTTACGGCGGCAAAGATGATCGCGGATTCGGACCGGAAGGACCTGGGCTGCCATACAGGGACCATCAGCGACGCCTTCCTGGCCCTGTACCGGGCCGGCAAGCTGACGAATGCCCGCAAGGAATTCGACCGCGGCCGCTCCGCCTGGAACCTGGCCGTCGGCTCCGAAGAATTCTACGAATGGCTGTCGGACTGCCCGGATCTTTTCCGGCCGGCGGATATCGACTACATCCACGACCCGGCGCGCATCGGCTCGCTGAAGAACGTGATCAGCATCAACGGCGCCGTGCAGGTGGACCTGATGGGACAGGAAAACGGGGAATCCGCCGGCTCCCGCCAGCTCTCCGGCATCGGCGGCCAGATGGACTTCCTGGAAGGCGCCTACCGCTCCGAAGGCGGCAAAGGCTTTATCTGCCTGAACTCCACCCACACCGCCAAGGACGGCACGCTGACCTCCAACATCGTCCCCTTCATCACCGGCGGCTCCGTCGTTTCCGCCCCCCGCACCCAGATCCAGTACGTCGTCACCGAATACGGCATCGCCTCCCTCTCCGGCAAAACCCTCCGCGAACGTGCCGACGCCCTGACCGCCATCGCCCACCCCTCCTTCCGCCCCGACCTTGCCGCCTTCGCCTCCCGCCTGTAACGTGACAGGGGGACGGTTCCTTTGTCACGTTTTGTGACCCGCCATCCGCCGCGGGCCGATTACAAACAAGGTGAATTGCTGCGCAGCAGCAAGAGAGGGCGGCCTGGGCCGTCGGCCCCTACGATATCAT
>CADBQE010000067.1 GCA_902796695.1 uncultured Lachnospiraceae bacterium | reverse complement strand
AAGAAGAAAAAGGGCGGCTCCGGCAGAATCGTTATGGACAGGAAAGCGGGCACGCTGGAAAAAAACGGAATAAATGGACTGATGTTTCGAAAAAACTTGACAAATCAAAAAAATATTACGTATAATACAATTAAAAATGTACCGGAACAATCTTTTAAGCTTCGAAAGGAGGGACTTTTCTTATGAAGGTTCGGAGAATTCTGTCTGCCGTCCTGATTCTTCTGCTCCTGGCCGGCTGCGGCGGAAATGGGGAGAAAGCCTTAAGTCCGGGAGTGAAAGAGGTTTATCGGGAAACGGAAATCCTGAGGATGGAGATCACGGAAGTTGCCGGGGATACGATCCGGTACCGGGTGGTCCATGGGAGGGAACACGGACAGACAGCCGGAATCAGTCCGTATCCCGCACTGGAGGTGTATCGGGACGGATGGTTTGCGCTCAAACCCCTGCGTGAAACCGGGCAGCTGAGCAATGAGATCGCGCTGGAGCCGGAGCAGAGCCGCGACGGCAGTTTTGAATTTGTTCCGATTTACGGAACGCTTTCACCCGGAAAATACCGGATGGTGCTGGAAGCCCATACGGGAGAGCGGCGGACCGTATATCTGGCCGCGGAATTTGACGTAAAATAGAACAAAACAGGCTCTTGCAACCGGGCGGAAACCTAGTATAATCTGTCTTATGAATATCCATGAGCTTTATACATCGGAAGCGGAACGGACAGCCTGCCGGCGGCTTAGTGTGTGGCAGGCTGTTTTAAGCGTGCTGGCGGCCGGGCTGGTTCTGGGGATGGTGCTGTTCTGCCGGAACGCGGATCCCATCGAACCCGGGCCGGGACAGTTCAGGGCCACGGTATTCCTGATACTGGGCGGCTGGCTGGGCTTGTTTCTGATATTTCACGGCTTAAGTCCGGCGGCGCGGGAAAAGAAACACATCCTGCGGATGCGGGCGGAAGAGGGAGAAACGGAGACCTATGAAGGCGCGGTCCGCTGCGGGGAAAGACCCGAGCAGATCCCGGGCAGTATTCCGGTGCTGCGCGTGCAGCTGACGGAGGACCCGCATAACCGGCGGGCTCTCATAAGAAAGAGCGCGGCCGGGGACTTTCCGAAGGAAGGGCGGCTGCGGCTCACGATCAGAAACGGCTATGTTGCGGCATGGCAGGAGGCGGACGCATGAAAAAAAGCAGTATTTTCGACCGGCTGCCGCTGTATCTGCTCTGGGCCGTCTTTGCCGCGCTCCTGACGATGGGGCTGTTCCAGGCCGTCACGGATACGGACCGGGCGCATAAGCTGACCGTGATGATCAATGCGCCGGAAGTGCGGGATATCCCGCTGATGCGGAAACTGGCGGAAGACCTGCCGGACGGCATCCGCATGATCAAGGTCCGCCCGTTTTCGTATGCCATGGTTTCGGAAAACAGCTTGAAGGAAGCGGATATCTGGCTGATCCGGGCGTCGGATTTCGAGACATTTCTTCCGGACCTGGGACCGGTGGAAGGCTTCCGGGCGGAGCATCCGGAGCTGGAGTATTATTCCGTACGGGACGGGGATCGGGAAATCTGGGGCGTAAAAATCTATGATGCAGCTTCCCATGCGGGAGCGCTGAAAGAATATGTCGAATACGGAACGGAGGGCACGCCGGAGGAGGATTATTATCTCGTGTTTAATCCTTCGTCCATGCATATCGGCCGGACGGGACAGGATAATCTGGCTTTCCGGCTGGCTGAGCGCCTGCTGTCGTTCCCCTGAGGAGGGCAATGATGAGAAAGAGTGTGTTGGGCTTCCTGCTGGCAGCCATGCTGCTGGCCCTTTCTGCGTGCGGCAAAGCACCCGGCGCGGTCACGGACCCGGTCGGTACGGATTCCGGACAGAGCGGGACGGAAGCGGCTCCCACGGAGAAGGAGGAAGAGCCCGTGAAAAAGATCGAAGGCAATTCCCTGTACGTCCGCAAAGTGGAAAACATGCCGGCGGATTTCATCCTGGGCATGGACGCTTCCGCCGTGCCGGCGCTCGAGGCAAGCGGCGTGAAGTATTACAATTTCAAGGGCGAAGAGCAGGACGTATTCCGGACGCTGGCGGAAAACGGCGTGAATATGATCCGCGTGCGCGTCTGGAACGATCCGTTTGACGAGGCCGGCCACGGCTTCGGCGGCGGCAACTGCACGGCGGAGACGGCGGCGGAAATCGGGAAACGGGCGGCGGAGGCCGGCATGAGCCTGCTGGTAAACTTCCACTATTCGGACTTCTGGGCCGATCCGGGCAAGCAGATGGAGCCCCGCGCCTGGGACGGCCTGCGCTTTTCGGAAAAAACGGAAGCCGTCTATCAGTATACGAAGGAATCCCTGGAAAAGATCAAAGCGGCCGGCGCGAAGATCGGCATGGTGCAGATCGGCAACGAGACCAACGGCGCCATGGCCGGCGAGCATGCCTGGGAAGATATCTGCACCCTGATGCAGGCCGGCTCACGCGCGGTCCGGGAAGTGTGCCCGGAGGCGCTGGTCGCCGTCCATTTCGCCAACCCCGAAAAGGCCGGATCCTATCACGGCTATGCGGACTACCTGAAGTTCTACGGCGTGGATTACGACGTGTTCGGGTCCTCCTATTATCCGTACTGGCACGGAACGCTGGACAATCTGGCGGCGGTGCTGAACGATATAGCCGCTTCCTACGGCAAAAAGACTGCGATCCTGGAGACCTCCTACGCCTATACCCCGGAGGATACGGATTTTTCCGGCAATACGATCGGCGAAGGAACGAGCGGCATCACCAAGAACTATCCGTTTACGCAGCAGGGCCAGGTGAACTGCCTGACCGACGTGGTGGATACCGCGGTCAATAAGATCAGCGGATGCGTTGGCGTTTTCTACTGGGAAGGCACCTGGATCAGCGTGGGTACGAACAGCTGGGAGGAAAACCATGCCCTGTGGGAAAAATACGGCTCCGGCTGGGCTTCCAGCTATGCGGCCGTGTATGACCCGGACGACGCAGGAAAATACTACGGCGGATGCGCCGTAGACAATCAGGCCTTCTTCGACGCTTCCGGCCGGCCGCTTCAGTCCCTGCAGGCCTTCAACCTGATGCGCTTCGGCAATGAGGTCCCGCTGAAGGCCGACGCGCCGGAAGACGTGACCCTGATGATCGACTTAAACGCGGAGATCGTCATGCCGGACAAGATCAACGCCGTCATGAACGACGGCTCGCGGCAGGAAGTGCCCGTCACCTGGGATCTCACCGACGCGGACAAAGAGAAGATGAAAAGCGGCGGCGTGGCTGTTTATGAAGTAAAGGGAGAAGCCGCCGGCATGCCGGCGAAGGCGCAGGTCTCCATGATCGAATACAACTTCCTGCAGAACTACAGCTTTGAAGACGGGGACGCCCACTGGACCGTGACGGACCTGGCGAAGGCGGACGAACTGAGGGTGGAGAACAAGGCTACCGACTCGCTGACCGGCCCCTGCCACTATCATTTCTGGAGCGCCGCGAAGAATTCCGTAGAGTTCACGCTGGAGCAGGAGGTGAAGGATCTGCCCGCGGGACAGTACAAATTCGCCATCTCCGTAATGGGCGGCGATGCGGGCGAGACCGACATCTATGCTTACGTAAAGATCGACGGCGAGATCACGCAGACCGCCCCCATGAAGATCACGTCCTACGGCAGCTGGGATACCGGCCGCATAAACGGCATCGCCGTGAAACAGGGGCAGACCGTCACCGTGGGCATTTACGTCAAATGCGCGGGCAGCGGAAACGGCGCCTGGGGCAAGATCGACGACGCCCTGCTCAATACCGAACCGTAAGGATAAATCGGGATAAAACGGCAAACAGCTTTGCCCCGCGGCTCCGGACCGGCATTGTTTCGGCCCGGGGCCGCTCTTTATGAAAAAAATATGAATGACTGATTGACAATTTGTGTAGGGGTGGTAAAATTGTTTTCATAAAAGGGGAATTATTTCCCCGGCTTCATTGCGAAATGTTTAAGGAGGAACACAAGATGAAGAAGTTTTTTGCTTTAGTTCTTGCTGTGGCAATGGTTCTTTCCCTGACCGCCTGCGGCGGCGGAAATCCTGCCACTACTACAGCTGCCCCTCAGCCCGGCGCTTCCACCGAAGCCGCAAAACCCGCTGAGACTACCCCTGCTTCCACCGCTTCCCCGCTGGCGGGCACTTATCAGATCAAGGTCTGGGCTCCCGAAAAAGCCGTGGAACTGACCAAGAAGCAGATCGCGGATTTCAACAGCACGAACACCGACGGCATCAAGTTTGAAGCCACGGTCGAAGCCGTT
>CADBQE010000066.1 GCA_902796695.1 uncultured Lachnospiraceae bacterium | reverse complement strand
CCGCCTTTCTGTTAATAGATCGTTGCTTCTCCTACGTTTGTCTGTTGTTTTCGCAATGTTAGCATACGACAACAGCACGGCGACGCAGCTACTGTTCAGTCTGTTCATTTAGATTATAAAGCAAAGTTATCAAATTTCCTTTAATAAAAACGTCGATATATAGCTCTCATTCCTCTCAATTTTCCTTTTTTTCGTCTCCGGTCGCTTATTCCGTGCCGCCCCGGCGCTTTTTCCGCCGGATCAGCAGGCCGGCGCCCGCTCCAGCTGTCAGCAGGAATCCGGGGCCGAAGAGGAAAGCCGTGCCGGGGCCGCCGGTCCTGGGGAGCTCGGATCCGGGCGTATTGCCGACGAGCAGCGTCGTGGCTGCGCCGATGCGCAGGTTCTCCCAGGTGCCGGTCTCGGTCTGAACTTCCTCAAACCTGTTGCCGGCTTTCCTGTACAGGATGATTTCCAGCGCTTCGGTTTCGGGGTTTCTCCGGATCTCGAAGGCGGGATCCTCACCCGCGCTGACATACCCCGCGGGCAGCACATCCTCATGCAGGCGGTAGAACCCTTCCGGAACATCCGTAAAGACGAAATGTCCGTTCAGCTTATAGCTGCCGTCCGGATTCCGCACGTCCTCCAGGGACATCGACCAGGGACTTTCCTGATCCACGCTCCGGAAGGTGCTGTCCGTATAGCGGGTGAGGGTGAAGGAGGCGCCGGCCAGGGGCGCGGGGTCCTCAGCCCCCAGGTTCTCCTGATCGACCTTCTCTACGATGATATCCGTGACCTTCCGGTACGTGTTTGTCACGAGGACCTCGGCCGTTCCGTCTTTCACGACCTCGGTCTGGCCGTTCAGGACACTATAGACCGTTGATACAAAGACGAATCCTTCCGGCGTGGAGGGATCCGGCCGCATTTCCGTCACCGTGTACGTGCCGGGTTTCAGGTCCGGGATCAGGATCTCTCCGTTCTCATCCAGGTCGGCCAGCGTAAACGTCCTCTCATACCCGTCCGGACCCGTCACCGTGAAGGTGATGAGTGCTTTCTGTTCCGCGGTGAAATCCTCAAGGTCCGCCCCGACGATCGTCTTTTTGATCTTCAGGCTGCCCAGGTCCGGCAGCGTGTTCGTGACGGTCAGCACCTTGACGGAGCCGTCCAGCGTTACGTCTCCGGCGACGGTCACCGTTGTTCCGGACGGCATGCCGGTTTCATTTACTTCCGCGATATAGTAGACATAGGCGCCGTTTTCATTCCAGGCATCCAGTCCGTTCGCGCTTCCCGTCCAGGGATCGCTCGAAAGAATGATCTTATCCGGGTTCTGCGCATAGTCGCTGTCGATCTGATAGATCAGACCAGCCGGCGGATCGGGCAGGTTCGGAGCGCCGGGCGTCACGCGAAGGGGCCGGCCGGCCGCGGACCGGGTCGTCGGGACCCCCCCGCCGGATGCAATCGGATCCGCGCCGGTGACGGTCGGCTCCTTGATCCAGTCGTAGCCGTTTGTCCAGCGCGAGTCGCTGCATCTGACATACAGATCGGTATCAGCATTCAGACTTCCGGTAAACTGCCGGCTGCCGTCCCGGCTGAATGTATCGCTGTTCCATCCGGTGTTCGAAGACACCGTAAACGAGAAGAAGCCCCAGTTATAAGCGTTATGTTCAAGCCTGATCGACAGTGCGCTCCCGGCCGGATAGTATTGATCCGAATACAGCTCCAGCGTGGACATATTCTGGTTGTTTACCGCATACACCCGTACACGATACGCATTTCTGGCAAAGGTGCTGTTGTTCAGCGTTGCCTCCGCTGTGTCATTCTTGACCGCCGCGACAGTCTTCGTGTCCGAATCGTTGGCAATCGAATAATGCGGGATGCCCTCCACCTGCTTCGTCACCGTGTACGATACGCCCGCCGGCACATCGCTGATCGTTTCCGCGATCTCGCGGTCCTGTTCCGTGAACACTCTCCGGATGGTCCGGGAATATCCGCCCGGGCCCGTAACGGTGTACGTGACCTGATAGGAGGTCTGATGCGGCAGGCCGGTATAGGAATCGTGAATGACCAGCGTGCCGGTTCCCGGCCCCTCCGGGTCTTCCGTCAGTCTGTATCGGCCCAGCACGATCTCAACGGACGCGCCGGCCGGCGGCGTTCCGTTTTCCCACTGCTTGATGACTTCGACGTTGGTCTTCTTCTTTTTATTGGTGATAACGGAAACCGGCGCCGCCCCGGGCTCATCTCCGAGCCGCCGGATCACGGTTCCGCCTTCCCCCACGGTTACGACAAAGATCTCTTCCGGATCCTTTGCCTCATAGCCGGCGGGGTATACGGTCTCCTTCATATAGTAAGTCCCGTACGGAACGTTCCGGAAGGACACGTGTCCGTTCCCGTCGGAAACAGCCGAAACCACGGTGCCGCCCAGAGTAAGCGGACTGCTGCAGACACCATCGGCATACTCGGTATACAGCGTGAATTCGGCGCCTTCCAGTTTCAGGCTTGCCTCATCCATGCTGACTTTATCGAATTCGATATCCCCGGTCTCCGTTTTCTGCGTCAGCGGCAGATTGTAAGTCAGTTCCAGGTTGGAATACATGCCGCCGCGTTCCATATAGAAGACGCGGAAATCATGCTGTGAGAAAGCGGAATCGTCCCAGTCTTTTCCGGTGACCTGCTTGTATTTGTCCTTCAGGCCCGTCTGCTCTTCACCGTTGACGGTCACGACGCCCGTCGTGAAATTGATGCTGCCGTGCGCCGGGTTATGGATGCCGCCCACGTCCAGGATCAGCACGCCGTCGATAAAGACCCACATGTCATCGTCGCCGCTGAATTCGTAGGTCACGTCCTTGCCGTTATACTGACCGTCCGGCGGCATCACAAAGGTGCCGGACAGGGACATGCCGAAGTGGTGGTTGTAATGACCCGCCTTATCGGTTCCGTTCGTATGCGGATTCCAGTATTCAAATCCGTTTTTGCCGTGAATGCAGTTGTAATACTCGTTGTATTCATCGAACGGGAAAAAGCCCACGCCGAAGAATTTGTCGTCCGCGCCTTCCTCCGGGAAGGTCTTGCTGTAAACGGTAAAGTCCTTGTTGCCGCCCGCCGAATTATAGTAGGCGTAGTTGTCGTTGCTGTCGTAATGATAATAGCCGTCGTCATCCAGTGTGAAGAGGTGGTTCAGGCCGTTGTAGGGGGTCACGCCGTTATGAGCCGTGCCTCCGAAAAGATACCCCAGAGATTCGGGCGAATTCACTTCGCTGTTGGCGGTATCGAGGTACGGGAAGCCGTCATCTCCCAGCCGATCCGCCACGATTCCCGGACGGACGCTCGAATTTCCCGTAAAATCGTTGATCCCGGTCCCCACGTTTTTGCCGTAGGAGAAGAACTTCAGCGCGTGATTCACGTTGACGCCGGCGTTGGCCGGATTGCTGTTGTTGTTGGCTTCCCTGTCCAGCTGATCCTCCGGGCCGTAATCAAACAGGTTGATCGTCAGCAGGCCGGAGGTGTCGGCGGTCACGATCGTGCCCGGCATAGACGGGTTCTCGGCCGACTGCAGGGTCAGCATGAAATTGGGGTCGGTTGTACTGTATTCCCAGGAGCCGAACACATAGGAGTTGCTGTAGATATTCAGTCCGTTGGTTCCGGTCACGTCCGTGAAGGAGTACTTGCCTTCTTTGGAATGAACAAGGATCGGGTTGGCCAGGGCGGTTTCCCTGTCAACCAGGCTGATGCCGCCGGCGTTCCGGCTGTCTATCCTGAGATAATGACCGTTTCCGTCATGGATCAGGTACTGCTTGCCTTCCCCGGTGTATTCGAAGGTCCAGGCAGCTGCCTGGCTGGCATTGGTGGTGGAAGCAAGGGCACGGGCGTTTCCGCTTGCCGTTTCATTCCGCATCCCATAGGCCGTGCCGCCGCCGAGTCCCCAGATCGTATACGTCTGTCCGTCCAGGCCGAACGGGTTGGCGCCTTCCACCGCCTGGATCTCAAACTGTTCGCCGGTCCTGAGCGCAACGGTCAGGGTCGCGGTGCCGTCCAGTATGCCGGTTTTGAGCAGCAGCCAGTCGCTGCTTTCCGCCGTATTTTCTTCTTCCGTCCGGCTGACGGACAGCAGATCCGGGCTGCTGGAGGTGATGCTTTCAATATCCTCCACGAACCGGCGGGTATTTTCGGAGATCTCCGCTTCTTCCGCGCCGCGCGGGATATGCCGGCGGACGGAAGGCTGTCCGCTGCCTTTTTCCGGGCTGCGGTCCGCGAGTCCCAGCGCTTCCGCCAGGTGCGCGAAGCTGAAAGTGCCTTCTTCGGGGAAGCTGAGTTCGTATGTCTGCCCGTCCACCTGCCAGGCAAAGTCCGTCGTATATACGACGCCGAACACGGAGAAGCCGTCCGCCGCAAAGCGGACGATGCCCGGCTCCGCGGCTTCGCCGATCTCCAGGACCTCGGCGTTTACGCTCTCCCCGTTTTCCGTTTCCGCGTCTTCCGCGAAATGGATCAGGGTCGTGTTTTCCACGACGCCGCCGCTTTCCTTGTCCAGCAGTTCGATCTCCACGTTTACGGGCGCCTGCGGTTCGAATTCGGCGCCGCCGCAGAGCAGGGAAATATCAAAGAAGCGCACGTAGGAAAGAGCCATGCGGCTTTCGCCGATGGCATTGATCGTCTTTTTCAGATATTCTTCGTATATCCGGCCGCCTTCCGGGATCTCCGTGACCTGCAGCTGCGTATCCTTCGGAATCTGCGCTTCCGTATTATAAGAGACTCTGACGGTATAGCTGCTGCCGTCCGACGCCTCCAATGTTCCGGTCATCATCTGTCCCAGGATCAGGAACAGGCCGGCGGTCTCCCTTCCGGGGAGCAGCGCGCCGGAGAAGTCTTCGCGGACAGTCGGCGCGGCGGCCGGGGAGGGGTCCATCCGGTATGCCAAAGCAGGCGCCGACGGCGCCGCACACTGCAGCAGCATGAATAACAGAATCAGGATCGAAGCAATTCGTTTCATCAAAATGATCTCACCCACTTTCCCGGTTTCACGGCATTTTCTCTTTCCTCCCGAACCGGGAGAGCAGAGAAAAACCTGCCGGAACCGATCGGTCCCGGCCGCATCCGTCTGCAGGAAACCTTGTGGAATATTACAAGGATATGCTTCTGACTGTATTTAGAAGCATAAATCCCTGTATATGATGTTGATTATAGCACTGCGGCTAATCTTCCACAAGTTGACGCGTTCATATGCAGCTTTCACTAATTCTCTCTTTGTTCATTTACCGCCGTCTCATTATATCTTCTGTATTTTCCTTTTTCCACCATATCATGTGAATATCGTGTTATTCTGTCAAGATGTTGTGGGGATCAAAAATCGGCAGGCATACCCCGCCACGGAGCGGACAACAAAACCGCCTAATATAATCAGGCGGTTTTCGTATTTTTCTTATGATTATTAATTGCAGTCGGAGGATTTTCCCCCGCTTCCGTTCCGTCGTCGTTTGGTCCGCGATCCCGACATGGCGATGGGATCCCGGATGATCATATGGTTCTCCTTTTACTGTTTCCGCTTACAGCCGGAAGACCGGATGTCCGAGCGGCGATCCGCTCAGGATCTCATAGTCCGCCCGGGGCGCTTTCCGGCCGTGGTCCGAAGTCTCCGTTTCCAGATACAGGCAGTCCATCGAGACGGCGCGCGCCGCGGCGATATCCGTGAGCCGGTCGTTGCCGGTCATCAGACACTCCCGCGCGCACAGGCCGTTTTCCTCCAGCAGCTTCCGCATGAGGCGCGGATCCGGTTTCCGCACGCCTGCGTCCGAAGACAGCACGATCCCGTCAAAGGCATTGTCCAGTTCCAGGAAGCGCAGCTCCGGCCGCGTGAAGCAAGCCTGTGCGTTGCTGAGCAGGTAGATCCCGGCGCCGGCCTTCCGCAGCCGCGCAAACAGCGGCTTCACCCATGCGTAGCGCCGCAGCTTTTTCAGCGAGCAGATCCGGAAAAAGCAGGCGGTCTCTTCCACCAGCCGCGGGTCCGCTTCCACGCCTTTTTCCGCAAACAGCTCCCGGAACACTTCCCGCAGTTCGATCTCGTAATACGGATCCGGCCTGCTCTCCTGCTTCCGGCGGCAGCGGGCCAGATACGCCTCCCGCAGCGCCTCTCCCGTCCAGGCCGCGCCGTGCTCCGCATACCAGAGCGCGGACCGCTTCCACAGAAGCGGCCCGGTCTCGTCCGTCCGGATATCGGCCAGCGTGCCGTACAGGTCAAAGATATAATTCCGGTATTTCATCTGACTGTCAGGGTGGCTGCCGACGACGTCACGGTCTTTCCGTTCGCGTCCGTCACCACGCAGCGATATTTCAGGCCGTTGTATTTGCTTAATGCCGGAACGCTCAGCACGGCGGTTTTGGCGGAAGCATAGCCGGAATTTTTCCAGCTTTCGCCCGGATACTGATACTGCCACTGGTACTTCAGACCCGCGCCGGTCGCCGTGACCGTGAATTTCGCGGTGCCGCCCGCCGCGGCCGACGTGTTCTTGGGCTGTCCCGTGATCGCGGGCAGGATCGTCAGCGTAACGGTCCGGGAGCGGACGGTCGTTCCGTTCGCATCCGTGATCAGGCAGCGGTATTTAAGGCCGTTGTATTTGGCAAGTGCGCTGAAGCTCAGTTTAGAAGTTTTGGCGGAACCATAGCCGGAATTCTGCCAGCTTTCGCCCGGATACTGATACTGCCACTGGTACTTCAGGCCGGATCCGTATCCGACCGCCGTGAAGGAAACCGCCGCGCCCACTTTTGCGCTGACGGAGACCGGCTGCTGCTTCAGCACGCTCAGGAGAGCGGTGTTGGAATACACGGAATTGCCGGCCGCGTCCGTCACCTTGCAGCGGTACTGCAGGCCGTTGTATTTCTGCACCGTCGTAAATGTCAGTTTGGCCGTTTTCGCCGAAGCGTAGCCCGAATTCTGCCAGCTTTCTCCGGGATATTTATACTGCCACTGATACCGCAGGCCGCCGCCCGACGCCGTCACTTTGAAGCTGACCGACTGGTCCACGGTCGTACTGACGTCGGCCGGGTGAGACTTGATCCCGATCACGTAAAGCGTGACCGCCGGCGAATAAGCGGTCCTGCCGTAGGAGTTTGCCACTCTGCAGCGGTACTGGTATCCGTTCCGCCACAGCACGGCCGGGACCTTCATGGTCGCGAGCCGGTATCCTTCCATGGCGCTTGAACAGTCCTTCCAGGTGCCGGAAGAAGAGGTCCGGTACTGCCACTGGTAACTGATCGATCCGGGATTGCCGCAGGTGGCGAATGCCGAAAAGTATCTGTCGACGCCCGAATAGGAATAGGTCGATCCCGTGACGGTATAGAACACGTTCGTCCCGGGATCCGCCTGCACGCAGGACTCCGTGCTGCCGTATTCATCCTCGGTATAGTATTCCAGGAAGCTGAAGCCGTCTTCCGACAGCGTCCGTCTGCTGCCGCCCGTCACCGTGTTTTTCAGCACGCTGCAGGTGCTGACTCTGAGTCCGGTCAGGGCCGTATTAAAGCAGCGCAGCCACAGGAGATTCGGATTCGTGCCGAGTGACAGCGTTTTCAGGGAGGTGCTTCCGCTGCAGTCCAGTCTGACCAGGGCGGTATTCCGGCTGACACTCAGTGAGGTCAGCCTGCTGCCGCTCACGGACAGCCACGTCAGGGCGGTATTTTTCGTCAGGTCCAGGCTCGTGAAGAGATTTCCGCCGCAGACAAGGTCTCCCAGAGCGGTCTGTTTCGTCAGATCCAGCGAACTCAGCTTGTTGTTGTCACAGTAGAGGAAGCGCAGCTTCGGATTGGCCGAAAGGTCCAGTGCCGCAAGGGAGTTTTCCCCGCAGTCCAGAGAGTTCAGTTTCGGTGCCCCGCTCACGTTCAGGTCCGTGAGCATGTTGCCGCGCAGCAGCAGATCGGTCAGCGCGGGCAGGCTGCTCGCCAGCGGTCCGTGCAGAAGGTTGCCGGCGGCGTCCAGCCAGGTCAGCTGAGTCAGGCCGGCGATATACAGTTCCCGCAGCCGGTTGTTCCGGACGGTCACAATTTTCAGTTTTGTATTATGGCGCAGATCCAGTTCCACCAGATTGCCGCGCGCGGAGCCCGTATCGGAGGCGTCCGGATCCCAGGTCAGGTGCGTGAGCTCCGTCAGATATTCGATCCCGGCCAGACTGTAGGCATCATTGTACAGCTTGCTGTCGTCATCGTCCGTGATCGTGATCGTCTTCATGTACTGGATTTCATCGTCGGAGATCAGCCCGTTCCTGTTCGTATCGTATTTGTTCCGGACGAACGCGCGGAACGAGGGATCCGGGAAGGTGCCGCCGGTGATCGGCAGCTGGCCGGAGGTCTTTTCCAGCAGCAGCGACTCAAACGTGGCGGACTGCTTATAGGTCTTGATCAGCCCGGAATAACTGCCCGAAGCCACACTGCCGACGTTGCTGATCTTCGACTGATACCCGACGCTGGAGAGCGAAACGTACGGGAAGCTGTTGACCGCGCAGGAAAAGTAAGAAGCGCCGGTGCCGCCGCCGCTGTAAAACGCATAGCCGTAATTCGTGCCCAGGGACACCGATCGGCTGGCCGCGGAAAGATTGACCGCACCGATCGTATTGATCGCCAGTTTCCCGTTCATGGAATAAACGGCGGCGCTGACGCTGTCGGAGGAGCCGGCATTGTTATAGATCGTATTGACGTCCAGCCTTGCCGTACCTTCCACACTGACATTTCCGCCGCATTTGATGCCGAAGCTCCGCTTGCCGATCGTATTGATTGCCACGTCCGCGCCGCTCTTGATGCAGATCGCCTTTGAATTGCTGCCCGCATTGCAGTTGTCGATGCCGGCCGTGTAAGCCGCTTCGGTATTCACGACATGGATCTCCAGCGAGCCGTTTGAGGAGTTAACAGACTCGATATCAACGGCCAGGCCGCCCGCCGCGATCCCCGCGAAGTCCGTTGCTGTAATGGAATTGCTGCCTTCCAGCAGGATCTGCAGCTTCACATCCGGATCGTGCCCGCCCAGCATCACGATTTTACCGCCGTGATAGTTGCGCAGGTGCAGCGTTCCGTCATGATAATGTACGTTCCAGCTGCTGGAAGAGTCAAAGGTGACCGTGTGGGTCGCCTGAACGTAATAAGTCCCTTCCGTATCGCCCAGGTAATAGCCGTCCGCATAGACGTAATAGACCGCATTGCTTTCCGGGTCACCGGCCGCTTCCGCGGTCCGCGGCGCAGCCTGGATCAGCAGCCCCAGCAGAACCGCCAGACACAAAAATAATCCTTTTCCGAACGTCCTCTTCTTCATGGAATGCCTCCTTTGCAGCGCGTTCCCTTACACAGGGGAGAGTCAGGTCTAAGGATTATTATATCAAATATTATACAATCTTACAATTAATATTCTTTCGCCGTGATGGTTTTACGCCTCAGCGGCCTGTTCATTCTGTTTTTTATCGAAGCTGTGCAGCCAGTTCGAGCGGTGATAGTAGATCAGGTAGATCACCGAACTGACCCCCCAGGTGATCGGATAGGCCCAGTACAGCAGCACGATATTGTGGTCGATCTTCATGGCCGCGGTGATGTAGACGATGCGCAGCAGACACCAGACCAGCAGCATGACGATCATGGACACGAAGGCCTTGCCCGCGCCGCGCAGCACACCGGCGATGCAGTTGGAATAGGCCAGCAGGAAATAGAACAGCGAGATGGTCCGGCAGTGTTCAACGCCCCAGACGACGGCCTCCTCCCCGCTCAGGAAGAAGCGGATGAACGGCTCCGCGCACAGGAAGATCACGGCCCCGATCAGTTCCGCGATGAGCAGCGACGTGAGCAGGCCGAAGCGCGCGCCGCGCCGGGCCCTCTCATGCTCCCCGGCGCCCAGGTTCTGGCCGATATAGGTGGAGAGCGCCATGGAGAAGCTGGTGATGGGCAGGAACGCGAAGCCTTCGATCTTGGAATAGGCGCCCCAGGAGGCCATGCCCACTTCCCCGAAGGTGTTGACGTTGGACTGCACCAGCAGATTGGCAAACGAGATGACCGAATTCTGCACCGCGGTCGGCAGGCCGAAGCGCAGGATCTCGCGCAGGATCGCGCCGTGGATGCGCAGTCTGCGGAAGGACAGGCAGTAAACGGTCCCTTTCCGTGTCAGCTGGCGCAGGCACAGGAGCGCGCTCGCGCCCTGCGACATCGCGGTCGCAATGGCGGCCCATTCGATCCCGCCGCCCAGCACGCCCACGAAGAGCCAGTCCAGGAAGATATTGAGCAGCGAGGAAAAGATCAGGAAGTACAGCGGCCTGCGGCTGTCGCCCACCGCGTTCATAATCCCCTTTAGGGAATTGTACATGATCATGGCCAGCGCACCGGAAAAATAGTAGCGGAAATAGACCGTGGAGAGCGGCAGGATCGCCTCGTCCACACGGATCCAGCGCAGCAGCGTGGGCGTCATGATCACGCCTACGATCGTCATGGCCAGGCCGCACAGGAACGACAGCACCACATTGGTGTGCACGGCGCGCGAGACTTTTTCGTGGTCGCCGGCTCCGAAATAACGGCTGATGACAACGCCGGCCCCCATGGACGCGCCGACAAAGAAGCTGATCATCAGGAAGATCAGGCTGCCCGAGGAGCTGACCGCGGCAAACGCGTCGTCTCCCAGAAAGCGGCTTACGATCCAGGCATCCGCTGTGTTGTATAGCTGCTGGAACATCTGACTGAGGAAGATCGGGGCAGCAAAAGTCAGGATCACCTTTCGGGGATCTCCCTTGGTCATCAGGACAGCGGAACGGGTCTTCTGCGGCATACATCCTCCTTTTTCAAAACAGCGATTTTATTGCAGATTACAGGTAGCGGCCGGTCAGGCTGCAGACGCAGCGGCGGATCTCGTCGGGCGTCCCCGCGGCCACGATGCGGCCGCCCTGTTCGCCGCCGCCCGGGCCCATGTCGATCACATAGTCCGCGCTGCGGATCACGTCCAGGTCGTGCTCGATCACGATCACGGTGGCGCCGTTATCGATCAGGCTCTGAAAGACCGCCAGCAGGCGCTCCACATCCAGCGGATGCAGACCGATGGTCGGCTCATCGAAAACAAAGACGGAATCCGCCTGGCCCCGGCCCATTTCGCCGGCCAGCTTCAGGCGCTGCGCCTCTCCGCCGGAAAGGCTGGGCGTTTCTTCGCCCAGGGTCAGATAGCCCAGGCCCAGGTCGTGCAGCACGCGCAGCCGTCTGGATACGAGCGGCAGGTCCGCGCAGGCATCCAGCGCTTCGTCCACGCTCATGGCCATCAGGTCGGGCAGCGAGCGGCCCTCTTCCGGGCCCGCGTTTTTCGGGATCCGGCGGATCAGGCCGGCTTCTTTCGCATAGCGGGAGCCGCCGCAGTCCGGGCACGGAATGTCCACGTCCGGCAGGAACTGCACGTCCAGGCTGATCTGCCCCGTCCCGTCGCAGGTGGGACAGCGCAGGCGCCCGGTATTGTAGGAGAAGTCCCCCGCTTTCCAGCCCTTCTCTTTCGCTTCGGGCGTGCGGGCATAGACTTTGCGGAGCTCGTCGTGAATGTCCGCGTAGGTCGCCACGGTGGAGCGGACGTTGATGCCGATGGGGGTGGCGTCGATCAGTTTGATCTGACGGATGCCGTCCGCCCGGACCTCTTTGACATGCGCCGGCAGCTTTGCGCCCCGGACCGCCGCTTCGAGGCCCGGGATCAGGCTCTCCAGGATCATGGTCGTCTTGCCGGAACCGGACACGCCGGTCACCGCGGTCAGGCGGCCCTTCGGGAAGTCAGCCTCCAGCGGCTTTACGGTATGGATCGGACCGGTGGACAGATGGATCCTTCCGGCCGCGAACAGATCCTGATCCTGCACCGTTTCGGACCGCTCCCGGCGGACCGTCCGGGTCCCGGCCAGGAAGCCTCCGATGCGGGAAGCCGGATCCTTTTCCACCTCGCTCACCGGGCCCTGCGCGATCACGGTGCCGCCGTCCGCGCCGGCTCCCGGCCCCAGTTCGATCAGATGGTCCGCCGTTTTCAGCACCTGCGTGTCATGGTCCACCAGCACCACGGTATTGCCGTCCGCCAGCAGATCCTGCATCACGCCCTTTAAGCCCTCCAGATTGGCCGGATGCAGCCCGATCGACGGTTCATCCAGCACGTACAGGACGCCGGTCGTGCGGTTGCGCACCGCGCGAGCCAGCTGCATGCGCTGGCGCTCTCCGGTGGACAAGGTGGAGGCAGAGCGGTCCAGGGTCAGATAGGACAGGCCCAGGTCCGTCAGCCGGACGGCGGCGCCGCGGAACGAAGCGCAGATGCTTTCCGCCATCTGGCGCATCTCTTTAGGCAGCGAAGCCGGCACGCCGTCCACCCAGTCCGTCAGGTCGGACAGCGTCATGCGGCAGACGTCCGCCAGCGAAATGCCCCGGAGCCGTGGTGCGCGGGCGGCCTCGGACAGCCGGGTCCCGCCGCAGTCCGGGCAGATATCCTGCTTCAGGAACTTCTCCACCCGCTTCATGCCCTTTTCGTCCTTCACGTGGGACAGCGCGTTTTCCACGGTATAGGTGGCATTGAAATAAGTGAAATCCATATCGCCGGCCGCGCCGCTGGTCCGGTTCTGATAGATGATATTTTTCTTCACGGCCGGGCCGTGGAATACGATGTCGCGTTCCTGCGGGGTAAGTTCGCGGAACGGAACATTTGTCCGCACGCCCATCTCCCGAGCGATATCCTTCATCAGCGACCACATCAGGGTCTGCCACGGCGCGACGGCGCCTTCGTCGATCGAAAGGCTTTCATCCGGCACCAGCGTGGATTCGTCCACGGTCCGGATGATGCCGGTCCCGTCGCAGCGGCGGCACGCACCCTGGCTGTTGAACGCGAGTTCCTCGGCGCCGGGCGCAAAGAAGGAAGCCCCGCATTCCGGGCACACGAGCGGATCGCCCGCCGCCACATGGAGCGAAGGCTTCAGATAATGACCGTTCGGGCAGCGGTGGGACGAGAGGCGGGAAAACATGAGCCGCAGAATATTGAGCAGCTCCGTTCCGGTCCCGAACGTGCTCCGGATGCCGGGCACGCCGGGCCGCTGCCTGAGCGCCAGCGCCGCCGGCACATACAGCACGTCATCCACCTGCGCCTTTTCCGCCTGCGTCATGCGGCGTCTGGTATAGGTGGACAGCGATTCCAGATAGCGTCGGGAGCCCTCCGCATACAGGATGCCGAGGGCCAGCGAGGATTTCCCGGAGCCGGAAACGCCCGCGATCCCCACGAGCTTCCCGAGCGGGATATCCACATCGATATTCTTCAGATTATGCACACGGCCGCCCCGCACCCGGATATGGGTCGGGGCCGCCTTATACTGTTCCAT
>CADBQE010000065.1 GCA_902796695.1 uncultured Lachnospiraceae bacterium | reverse complement strand
TATTTCCGCGCCTCTTATAACTTTTCGGGCAGATCAGGGGTTCCTTCTCTGGCGGCACGTCTCATACAGCAGCAGGGCGCCCGCCACGGCCACATTCAGGGATTCCGCGCGGCCTTCCATGGGGATGCGGATCCATTCATCTGCCAGGGCACTCACGTCCTCCGTAAGGCCGCTTCCCTCGTTGCCCAGCAGGAACGCACAGCGCGCCGGGTAGCGCACGCCGTCATAATCCGTGTGGCCCTTCAGGTGCGCCGCATAGACCCGCACGCCTTCCCGCTGCAGGCGCCTTACTTCTTCCCCGATCCGCGGCACGATCCGGAACGGGACCCGGAAGATCCCGCCCATGGTGGAGCGCAGGACTTTGGGGCTGTAAGGGTCGGCGGTCTCTTCATCCAGAATGATCCCGCCGGCGCCGGCGGCTTCGGCCGTGCGGAAAATGGTCCCCAGGTTGCCGGGGTCCTGGACGCGCTCCAGCAGGAGCAGCGGACCGGAGCCCCACTGTTCCGGAGAAGTTTCCCGCATGCGGACCAGCGCCAGGACGCCCTGAGGCGAGCGGGTGTCCGCCATTTTTTCCATGACGGCTTCGCTGACCGTTTCCGCGTTCAGGCGGCGTGCCAGCGCTTCTCCTTCCGCGGTTTCCCGGAATGCTTCCGTAACAAAAGCCTGTTCCAGCCGGTCCGCGGGAATCTCCTCCGCAAAGCGTCTTCCCTCTACCGCAAAAAGGCCTTCTTCCTTCCGGAGGGAGGCCTTTTTGTTGAGCAGGCTGACCCGCTTTACCAGCGGATTGGACAGGGAAGTGATCACTTACTTCCCCTCATAGATGATGCAGCTGGCTACGTCGTAGCCTTCCAGTACCTTCCGGCCGTTCAAGCCCGCCAGCTCCATGACAAAGCACATCTTTGCCACTTTGCCGCCCAGCATTTCCACCATCTGCGCGATGGCTTTGACGGTGCCGCCGGTCGCCATCAGGTCATCCACGATAATGACCTTCTGGCCGGGCTGAACCGCGTCCTTATGCATTTCCATGACGGCGGTGCCGTATTCCAGGGCATATTCCACCTGCACGGTCTCACGGGGCAGTTTCCCCTTTTTCCGGGCGGGCACGAATGCCTTGCCCAGTTTATAAGCCATTGCCGCGCCGAAGATAAAGCCGCGGGCCTCCGCGCCGACGATCACATCGAAATCCAGATCTTTGACCAGCTCACAGAGTTCATCAACAGCCATTCTGAGGCCGTCCGCATCCTGCAGGATTCCCGTCACGTCACGGAACATAATGCCGGGCTCCGGGAAGTCCGGAATGGTTACTACATAATCTTCTAATCTCTTCATGGTCTTCCTTTCGGGTGCCTTTGTTCTGTTTTCTTTATACCCCAGGGAGAGGGTCCTGTCAACCGGGAAGCACGAAAAAAGGACGCCGAAGCGTCCCTTTTTTCGTGGTGGCTGGCGGGCTCGAACCGCCGACCTCTTGGTTGTCGACCAAGCGCTCATCCCAACTGAGCTAAGTCACCGTCTGAAAGTGGCGGATCTGGAACTGGATGCCTGTCATGCCGTTATACTCATGAAGCACGGGCTGATAGGCGAGGGCCATTTTCGCTTTCATCTGGCTGCGCTCCAGCATGGTGAATGCCTTTTCTCCGTATTGATCCCGCAGATAGGTTTCCCAGACTGTTACGTCTCCGAACCAGATGCCTTCGAAGGCTCTGCCGCTTTCGCCTTCAAAGCGCAGGCGCAGGGCGTTCCGCTTCTGTCCCAGAACCGTGATGCGGCTGACTGTGAGTCCGCTCCTGCCGAACAGGGGGCGTTCGAAGCCGTTTCCGAAGGGGCCCAGAGAGTCCCATTCGCGGATCCGCTCCGCCGTCACATACTCGGGGGGCATTGCCGCGTCGAGTTTTATTATAGGACAAAAATCCTCATCTGTCAAATGGGATTTTTCATTCATTTGAATTCGCAGAATGTTTATATTTTCCTCCGGCAGCGAAAAACCCGCAGCCAGGGCGTGTCCGCCGAAGCGGGTGAACAGATCCGAGCATTCCTTCATCTTTTCGTAGAGCGGATAGGCCGGGATCGAGCGGGCGGATCC
>CADBQE010000064.1 GCA_902796695.1 uncultured Lachnospiraceae bacterium | reverse complement strand
GGCCTGGGCCGGCGGCCCCTACGATATCGGTTCCCGTGACAGGGGGTGACAAGGGGACGGTTCTTTTGTCACGTTTTCCCGAAAAAGCCTGAGAAACGCCCTGTCCTTTCCTCAGATGCTTTGACTTTGCCCGGGGAATCGGCTATAATAGATAAATCCTGCGCTTACGAGGACATTATGAAAGTGACTGATCTGAAAACGGGAAAAAGGCAGTTCCGCCTTCCGAAGCCGTCTCTGCTGCTGGGGGCCGCTTTTGCGATGGCGGCGCTTTTTCTGCTGGTGGGGAGCAAGAGTTCCCCGTTATATCCCATGAATGACAACGTGGACCTGAACGTCTACATGACCGTCGGCCGCGAAATGCTGAACGGGAAAGTCCCGTACCGGGATCTGTTTGAGCAGAAGGGGCCGCTGCTTTTTATGGTGCACGCGTTTCTGGCGATTTTCTTTAAAAAGAGCTACTTCGGCGTCTATCTGCTGGAGACGGTCACCTTCGGCCTGTTCCTGTATTACAGCGGCCGGATCTGCGCGCTGTATGTCAAAAACAGGCTGGCGCCGTATCTGGTGATGCTGTTCCTGGGCGTCGCGCTGCCGCTCGCCCCCGCTTTCGTCAATACCGGATCGCTGGAAGAGGTCTTCCTGTTCGCCTTCCCGCTGTCCGCCTTCTATCTGCTCCGGGCGATCCGTGAGGATCGGCCGCTTACGCTGCGGGAAGATCTGATCATCGGCGTGCTGGCCGGCCTGGGATTCTGGAGCAAATATACGTTCTGCGGCTTTTTTGCCGGGCTCGCGCTTACCGTAATCATCTGGTACGGCAGCCGCGGCTGGTGGCTGCGGATCCTGCGGACAGCCGGTGAGATGCTCGCGGGCCTGATCCTGATCTCCCTGCCCGCCCTGCTCTACTTCGCGCTGCACGGCGCGCTGGACGACCTGTTCCGGGTCTATTTCACCGAAAACATGACGCTGTATGCCAAGACGGAGGACACGCCGGCCGGCCGGATCCTCTCCGCCCTGCGGCAGACGCTGACTTCCAATATGACCGCGTACGGCTGGCTTTTCGTCCCGGGCGCCCTGTTCCTTTTAGCCGGCATCAGACGGCACTGGCGGGAAAGCCTCGCGGTGCTCCTGTGCTTTGCGGGCATCGCCGTGACCACCTATATCAGCAGCCCCGGCTATGCCTACTACGGCCTCACACTCGCGCCGTTTGCCCTGTGCGGCCTGACCGCTCTCGCGGTGCTGATCGAAAAGCTGCTGCAGCTGGCCGGGGTCCGGATCCCGGATCAGCCCGCCGTTTCCCGGAAGGCCTCCGTGCTGCTTGCGCTCTCGAGCCTCCTTCTGGCCGGGGCCGGCATGCTGGCCATCACCTTCTTTTCTTCCAGTGCTTACCTGATGAAATATAAAAAGGAAGATCTGCCCCAGTATCAGTTCGCGGAGACCGTCCGGCAGACGCCGGGCGCCACCATGCTCAACTACTGGTTCCTGGACGGCGGCTTCTATTATGTGTGCGGGACCAGCCCGGTCAACCGCTTCTTCTGTTTCTTCAACATGAATCCGCCGGAGCTGCAGCCCGAGCAGGAAGCCGTTGTGCTGAACGCCGCCGCGGACTATATCGTCTGCCGCCGCGATCCGCTTCCGAACCGCCTGCTCAAAAAAGGTCAGTACGAGCTGGTGCAGACCGCGAATTTCTTCTTCTCCTTCCGCTACTACGACTATTATCTGTATAAGAAAACCGGATCGTAAGCGGCGGACTTGTTCGTCGGACTTATTCCACGGACTCATTCCACGGACTTATTCAGCGAGCTTATTCGGCTCGCTTTTTTGTATGGCTTATTCGGCGGAACCGGCCAGCCGATACCGTTCCCGGTATTCCCGGAACAGCTTCTGAAAAACGGGATCCTCGCCGGACCTGATCCGCCGGATATATCCGTGCGGGCTGAATTCCCCTCTGCCCTCCTCCAGGACGGCGATCGCGATATATTTCCTTCTTCTTGGGAAGCTTGGCCAGCATGATCAGGACGATGCCGATAAACGCCAGCACCGGTGCAAACGATTCCGGCTTGAGCATCTGCACAAAGATGTTTTCGCTGGAAACGCCGATCAGACTCATGATCCAGGCCGTCACGGTCGTCCCGATATTGGAGCCCACGATAATGCCGACCCAGCAGCCCCAGAAAGCGCCTGCTTGTCAGCTTATTGATCACCGCCTCCATTTTTTCGCCGGCAATGATTTCCAGGCTGCGGGACATCTGATTCATGCCGTAGATAAAGAACGCGAGTCCGCCGAGCAGGGTGAAAACAGAGAAAATGCTCATGAGTACCTCCGGATATCGTGTACCGCGGGGCAGGGGGATAAAAAAAGACTTTCACCACAACCGAAGCTGTGGTAAAAGTCTTGCTGCTTCGAATAGATTCCGGGTAGCGGAAAAGGACTTGCGTGTCAAGAAAGTTC
>CADBQE010000063.1 GCA_902796695.1 uncultured Lachnospiraceae bacterium | reverse complement strand
GCGCCGATGTGCCATCACCCCGTTACACAGTCCGGCGGGGGGGTCGCGGAAATCAGATGCGGTAGATATAGTTTTCTTTCCGCGGAGCGCGCTCCGGGGCGGGGGCGGCGGGATAGCCCAGGATCAGGTGGCCGATGCCTTCGTAATCGCCTTCGATACCGAGATCTTTCAGAATGGCTTTCCCTTCTTCGGATTCGAATTCCTGCTTGGCGCGGTGGATCTAGCAGCTGCCGACTCCCAGGGCCGCGGCTGCGTTCATCAGGTTGCCCATCACCAGGGCGCCGTCGTACAGATAGGTCGGGACGGCCTTATCGGCCAGCACGATCAGCAGCTCCGGCGCGCCGTAGAACGGATCGATATCCGCCCCCAGGATGCCTGCGTTCATTTTCGAGAGCCGGTCGCGCATGGCGCGGTCCGTTACCGCAATAATAATGGGCGACTGCTTCCCCATCCCGGTGGCCGCATAGGTCCCGGCCTCCAGGATCGCGTTCAGTTTTTCCTCTTCGATCAGCTCCGGCTTATACGCGCGGCAGCTGCGGCGGGTCTTCAGGGTGGCAAGAGTGTCCTGCATGATAATACCTCCGTTTATTGCTTCCCGCTCAGACAGCGGGGCGTTCTGTTCTCTCCGGTCTCCGTTTTTCCGTTTTATTTCCGTGCTTCTCCGCACGCCGCCTCCGCCATTCTCAGGATACGCAGAGCCAATTGCGTCCCCGGATGATCCTCTCCCAGCGCGCTCCGGCTGCGCTCATACGCCTCCCGGGCCGTTTCCATCGCTTTTCTATACTCCTCGATCCGGCCGTAGCCGACCGCCAGATTGACCAGGGCGTTCAGGGTTTCCGGATGCCTGTCTCCGAGCGTCTTATCGCACAGTTCATAGATCCGCCGGACAGTTTCCAGGGCTCTCTGGCCGTCTCCGGCATTTTTACAGGCGATGACCAGATTCTTCAGGGCGCTTACGGTATTCGGATGCGCTTCCCCCAGAACTTTGCCGGCCTTTTCAGCCGCCAGGATCCCGGTTTCCAGAGCTTTCCCGTATTCTCCGGCATTCCCGTAATAAACCGTCAGATTGATCAGGTTCGTCACCGTATCCGGATGGTCTTCTCCGTGGATCCGCCGGCAGATCTCACACGCTTTCCGGCAGTATTCCAGTGCCTTCTTATCGTCGCCGTCATTGCTGCAGTCCACGGCCAGGTTGCTCAAGGAACTCAGCGTGTCCGGATGCTCCTCCCCCAGAAGGCGGCAGCGGATCTCATAGACTTTTTCGTCGGTTTCCCGCGCTCTCCGGGCGTCTCCGGTTTTCCGGAAACTGATCGCCAGATTGTGCAGGGCGGTCAGGGTGGCCGGATGCTCTTCTCCCTGGATCTTCCGGCGGAGCTCATATATTTTCCGATCGGTCTCCAGCGCTTCCCGGACCCGGCCGGCCGTGCGAAGGCCGATCGACAGCATGGCCAGGGAATCCAGCGTGGACGGATGTTCCTCCCCCAGGACTCTTTGACGGAGTTCCCATGCCTGCCGTGACATTTCCGCAGCTTTCCGGTGATCGCCGATCTCACTGTATATGACCGCCAGATTGCTTAAGGAGCTGAGCGTGTCCGGGTGCTCTTCTCCCAGCGTCTTCTTACGGAGCTCCCAGGCTTTCCGGCCCGCTTCCAGGGCCGTCCGGTAATCTCCGGCCTGACCGCAGCTGACCGACAGATTGCTCAGGGACGTCAGCGTGTCCGGGTGTTCCTCCCCGAGGATCCTGCAGCGCGTCTCATACACCTTCCGGTCCGTTTCCAGCGCCTTCCGATACTCTCCCGCGTGCCGGAGGCTGACCGCCAGGTTGTTCAGGGCGCGAAGCGTGGCCGGGTCCTCTTCTCCCCGCCGGCTCAGACGGATCTCACAGGCCTTCTCGCTGATTTCCAGCGCTTTCCGGGAATCCCCCGCCCGGCCGTAAGCAATGGCCAGATTGTTCAGGGAATCCAGGGTATCCGGATGATCCTCCCCCAGGACCTTCCGTCTGAGTTCAAAGGCTTTTTCGGCACTCTTCAGCGCCTTCCCGTAATCGCCGGCCCGGCTGCGGGCGATGGCAAGGCTGTCCAGGGCTTCCAGCGTCTCCCGGGCTTCTTCGCCCAGGTTTTTCCGGTAATATTCGTACAGTTTTTCCCGCCACGCCGCCGCTTTGGCATAATCCAGGTCCGCGCCGTCTCCGTTCTGATAGATCCGGCACATTTTTTCCATGGCCTCCGGAAGCTCCGCATCCGCGGCAGAGGTGATCAGGGCCAGCGCTTTTTCCGGGTCCGTCTCCACGTCGATGCCGTTCAGATAAGCCAGGCCGATCAGGTAATTATGCGCCGGGTCCCCGTTGTTTTCCGCTATCGCATACCGCCGGATACTGTCCAGAAATCTGTCCCTGTCCTCCGGGCTGGTCCAGGAGAGCGGTTCGGGGATCTCTTCGAATTTCCGCCGCAGATCCCGCCGGTCCGTCCCCTGCATCTCTGCGGGAAGGATCTCCAGGCCGGCTTTCCGGGCCGCGGGATATTCCTGCCCCATGACAAAATTGGGTTTCCCGTCCGGTTCTTCCAGAAGGCTGGGCGTCACCAGCAGGGCAAACAGCCTGCTGTCCCGCAGCATCCGGTCGATGTTCTCCCGGAAGCTTTCCCCGGGAACAATAAATTCGTCGAACCAGACGGCGATATCCCGGCAGACCGGGTCCTTATGGATCAGGCGGATCAGCTCGTTCGCATAGCGGCGGTCTTTTTTCCGGTAGCTCAGAAAAATATAGCAGTCAAAGGCGGCCCGCACACGCGCGGCCGTTTTATCGTTCAGCAGGACGGTGTCCAGATAGTTTTTCAGTTTTTCTTCGAAAGTGATCTCGGTCAGGTCCCGGCTGAAGGGATACAGGAACTGCCGCTCCCCGAATTTCGCGGCGTAAAGACTCTCGATCCCGGCTTCGAGCAGGATCGGCAGGATGGCGATTTTACGGGCCATGGCGAAGGGGATATCCTCGTCCATCGCGCGGCCGGGTTCACTCAGCAGGCGGAAAGAGACCGGAACGACAAAGAGGTTCATTCTCTCCAGATCGGTCTGCCGGTTTTCATCCTGCTCCGCCTGTTCCGGTCCGCCCGTATAGTAATACACGGCGCAGTCATGCGTCGCGAAGATTTTTTCGCAGATCAGGTCAAACGAGCGGTCGAAATCGTCCGGATGACAGGTGAAATAGACGCGGGGTTTCCGGTCCGGGCGGGCGTTTCCTTTTGTCCGTACCTGCAGGCTTTCCATGGATGCGTGCCTCCTGTTGGATTCCGTATTTTCCCTGCCTGTTTCTTACGATTATTCTCCCTTCCGCTTTGCCAGCAGCACCGAAGAGATAAACGCCGTGAGCGGAATAGCCAGGATCATGCCGATGCTGCTCGCGATCCCGCTGATGACTTCGATGGAGGCGTAGGCGGAGCTGAGCAGCTGGTACCGGCCCAGTCCCAGGGAGAACAGATAGATGATCAGGGTAAAGCCGCTGCCCAGGAAGGCCAGGATCAGCGTGTTGGTCATAGTGCCGACCATGTCGCGGCCGATATTCATGCCGGAGCGGAACAGTTCCCGACGGCCGAGGGACGGCGCGGCGGCGTGGACTTCTTCCAGCGCGGAAGAAATGCTCATGGCCACGTCCATGACGGCGCCGAGCGCGCTGATGATAATGCCGCCCACCAGCAGGCCGGACAGGCCGATCGGCACGCCGGTCTGGCGCAGCTGCAGGAGCGGCTCCACGTCCGCGGTCCGATAGCCGTTCACACGGGCCAGCCACTGGGCGAGCAGTCCGAACAGCATGGCAAACGCGGTGCCCGCCAGCGT
>CADBQE010000062.1 GCA_902796695.1 uncultured Lachnospiraceae bacterium | reverse complement strand
TTGACCTTCAGGACCAGCGGACAGGTCATTTCCTTGGCCGCGACCTTGCCGTAGATCAGCGTGAACTCGCCGGTGCTGCTGTTGTAGCCGTGCGCCGCGTCCTTGACCAAATCGTACTCCACGGTCTCCGGGAACTGGCCCTGGAACTCCAGCACGGCTTTCGCTGCCACATCCGGAACCACGATGCGCAGGCGGATGCCCAGTTTCCCTTCCAGCTCCAAGGCGCAGCCGGTGACCTGGCAGGTGCCCGTTGTCACCTTGACGGTGAACTTGAACGTCGTATCCCGCTCCGCCAGACCGTTGGAAATATTGAAGGTTGCCGAATAGGTTCCCAGTCCCAGACCGGCCGCTACCTTGATGGACTTGGTCGGGCTGTCGTAGGTGATCTTGCTGTGACCGGAGACCTTGGTCACGGTCAGAGCGGAATTCAGGCCGGAAGTCAGATTCGGGAAGCTGAAGGCGGCATAGCCTTTTTCCACGCCTACTGTCCAGTCGGCGATCTGCGGCGGCAGCGCGCGGCGGGTCACTTCAGAAACGGTGTAGCCGTAGAACGGAACCTTGCCGGCGTTCTGCATGAGGGTGCGCTCCCACCGGCCGAAGTTCCACTTGAACTTGTAGCCGCTCTTGACCTGGCTTTCCGTCAGGCCCCGCACGGCGCTGGCCTTGATGTTCTGCACCTGGCCGCCGCTCCCGGTGGTATCCACCGTGGTGGTGGAATGGCCGGTGGAGTGGCTGTAGTCCAGGTTGGCGTAACCGCCGGCCCAGGCTTCGCCGGCCAGATAATCGCCGCCCACCTGCATCGTCACGCCGAAGTGGAAGCCGTGGCTGACCTCCTCGGATTCGGTGTATTCTGCTTCCGTCGAATACTCGGAAGCCATGTACCCGCTGGAGTAGCCAAGGGAATAATCGTTCTTGGAAAGATTCCGGCCGCCTTCTCCCGCGCTGCCCCAGTTTCTCCAGTATTTATCCGGATTGCCGTAATGGTCCGCCGGCAGATCGACGCCGTCGATGATCTTGTTCAGGCGGAACAGGTTGTTTTCGCCCAGCAGATCGTTGTACTCGTCGACGAATTCATTGTACTCTTCGATGCCCAGCATGTAGTAGCGGGGCGTCAGCGGGACGCGGACGTTCATGCCGTTTTCGATCCAGGTCCCGTCCTTCTTCAGGATGTCGTAGGTGTAGACCAGTTCCGGTACGCGGCTGACTACCACCACGTCTTCGCTCTGCGCCGCAAACGTGGAGGTGTGCGACACCGTGAAGCTGCTCTCAAACGAGTGCGACCAGTCCATGGTATAGCCCGCTTCCAATCCGACTTTCAGAGGTCCGGCGGAAGCCTCCGCTACGATACCGACCTCAAAGGATACGTTGTCGCCGCGGGAAGTGCCCGTGCCGAAGCTGGTCCCGATGCTGTAGGAAGTCTCGCAGCCGCCTTCATAACCGTTGGCCTCTTCGATCTCCGCGAAGTACGGACCGGCTTCCAGCACGGCCAGCACTTCCGGGTCGGTGTAGACGTAGCCGCTCTTGTTGAAGCGGCCGACTACGCCGTCATCATCCACGTCCACGGCCACCGGGGTGGCGTTGATCGGATCATCGGAACTGTTCAATCTGTGGGTCAGGATCCGGAGATACGGAGTGACGTCAGTGTCCCAGAGCGAGCGGGAGGCGATGCTGGCGATCCCCGACAGATTCAGATTGCAGCCGTAAAAATCCGGCGGTCCGTAGCTCACGACATTGCCGTCGCTGTCCGTCTTGTCTCCGTATTCCACGCCGGAGACGACACCGAGTGTGGAATTATATTTATTCTGTCCTTTCCACTTCTGCCAGAACGTGAAGACGAACTGTTCCCGGCCCGCATCATTGTTGTCGAAATTTCCCGCGGTCACGCGCCGGATAAAATTGACGGAACTGAGGAATCCAGGAATTCCTGACAGTGAATCCATTTTGTTGCTCAGAAAACTGGCTTCGTGCTTGACCCGGGGTGCGGAATCCGAAAAATCATAGACAACGCCGCCAATGAAGACGTCTTCCGCCGTATTGCTGCCGTTTGTCTTGGCACAGGCCAGCGCAAGTTTCGGGAAGACCCAGTCTTCATTGTTGCAGAATTCATCAAAGGTATGTTTCTGCGCGGTGCACATGTCAAACGAGGTGAGCGGGGACTTTACATAGGAATTCCCGTTGCGGCCGATGACGCAGCTCACCAGGTAGTTGACCGTATAATTGCAGATATAATTGACCGACGTCAGCGTCCCGTTCCTGTAGGTCGCGCGGGCGAAGTAATCGCTGGTCTCGTCCTTGGGACGGTCCATGTAACCGGCCGCAACGATCTCGTCGATGCCGTCATTGTTCACGTCGCCTGCCGCGATCATGCCGGCGTGCATCATGGTGACCGGATAGGTCCGTTCGGACGAGGTGCCGGTGTAATCGTTCCAGTTCACGTCATACAGCCAGATCGGATCGATGAAGCTCCAGCCGGAGGAGTTAAGATCCCCGATGCCGACACAGGTAGCAAACTTTTCCAGATCACTGCAGCTGTAGTTCACAAACCCGACCTCTGCGTCATCGGAAGTGTTGTAGAAGCCCGCAGAGAAAGCCAGCTGATCGCGGCCGTCGCCGTTAAAGTCGCCCGTAGCCAGGCTGACGCAGGGTTTGTACCTGTAGTGAGACTTTGTCTTGAACTGGGTGTCCTTCAGGATGGAGGAAAAGTTCAGGATATCGGTCCCGCTCCAGTTGCCGGCCGCATCCATCCTGTATTCCATCAGCCGGACGTTGTCGCCGTTCCCGCAGACGTAGACGATGACGGAGTCCCTGCCGTCGCCGTCATAGTCGCCCGCCGTGATGGCGATCACGTTATCGATGACGTATTCGGAGAAGCTCCAGGCCTGGCTGGCGGAATTGTCGCTCCCGATCTGGGTCTTCTTGTAGGTTCCGGTCTTCGCGTTCTGCACGATCAGGGTGACGGCTTTCTTGTCGTTGATGCCCACGGAAGCGATATACTGTTTCCGGCCGGTCCCTTCCGGGTCGATCCCGATGCTCTGAACATCCCAGACGTTCGAATAAGGATTCTGGGACAGGGTTTTCGAACTGGAGGCATAGCCCGGGCAGATCCCGTTGATCCAGCAGTTGCCGTTTTCGTCACGTTTCTGCATTTTAAAATCAAACGTGTCATAGATGTCGACACCGTTCCGGCCGCCCGCGCCGTTGGTGACGATCAGGGCCAGCTCATTCTGCTCCGAAAGCAGGAAGGGCCGGTTCTTTCCCTGTCCGTAAACGTCCTCCGGAAACCGGTCCAGTTCCTCCGGTTCTTCCATTTCCAGGTTGAAGATATCACTGGCATCGTCCAGGTTTTCCCCGGTCCTGACAGGCGTTTCCGTCTGTGCGCGCACGATGCTCCGGCCGGGCAGCATTCCCGGCAGCATGGCAGCAGCAAGCAGCAAGCACAGCCATTTCTTAACCATCCGTGTTTTCCCTCTCATGATCTTCCTCCTCACTGTGTTCCGCAGACACTGTTTTTTCATCGAACCGCGTTGTTTCATTTTTCTTTTTCCGTACAGCGGCTGCCGTGATCACGACGCCCGCCATAAAGGCGATGATGGCGGCCAGGACATAGCCTCCGGCGTTCTCGAACAGCATGGTCGCTCCGCTGTACAGATCCGCAGATCCGCCGCCGTGCGCGGTACCGCCGGCAAAGATCAGCCAGGCCAGACACGCCGTCAGGACAGCACCGGCTGCGCCGATCAGACCCGTTTTCCGCCGCTCCCGCGCCTTCCGCATCGAATCCATCCGCGCGTGCAGGGATTCGACTCTTTCCTCTGCTGTCATCGTCAGGCTCACCTCCTTACCTGAATGCTTTCACAGATATAGTGTCCCGGAAGCGCGAAAACCCGAAGCCGGACGAAAAAAAATTTCACCATGAGGCAGCCTTTGCCCGGACCGCCGGCATAACGGTTCCGCGGAGCAGACTGCCGCCGGAATACGGCGGGGCCCTTTTGCCGGCGGCGGCCGGCGGACAAAAAAAGGCCGGCCGGTCGCCCGGTCGGCCCTGAGAGGAGCGGAAGGATCACTCCTCTTTGTTGAAGTAGATCTCCGCGTACTTGTTGTAGAGATACATGGTCTTGCACATGGTGATCAGGTCGGCGTTGGAGCTGCCGGCAATGGCGGCGTTGCACCAGCTTAAGGCACAGGCCTTGAAGGTGAGGGTGGTACTGCCGTAAGTCACCTTGATGGACATCATCTTATCCAGGTCCACGGCGGCGATGCCGGGGATGCTGACGATGTAGGACGTGCCGGACTTCTTTACGGTCAGGGACTTGCCGTTCAGCGTTGCGGTCACCTTCTTGGAGAACTTGATCTGCAGTTCGGTGTCGCCTTCCAGATTCAGGG
>CADBQE010000061.1 GCA_902796695.1 uncultured Lachnospiraceae bacterium | reverse complement strand
CCACGCAGGAGAGACCCAGGCGGTTCGGCCGGAACGGGGAGCGGGTGGCAAAAACGCCCACACGGGTATTGCCGCCCAGACGGGGCGGCCGGACGGTGGGTGAAAACGGCGCATCCGCCGGGACCCGGGAGAATTCCCAGATCAGCCACAGGTGCGAGTAGGCTTCGATCCCCCGGAACGCTTCCGGCACGCGGTAGGCGGGCTCCATCACGATCCGGGAGAGGAGAGCGGAATTAAGGCCGCTCTGGCGCGGCACGCCGAACTTCTCCGTGTAGTCATTATAAATGTGAGCAATGATATCCATGACCCTATCATAGCACATCGCGCCGCGCGGCGGACGGCCCGGATAAAATTTTCTTCCTATCTCCGGAAGATTGTGCTATACTGACCCCAAACTTGAGGGGAACCCGCAGGGATCTCCCCCGGTTTTTACGGTCTGAGAAAGGGATATAACCGCCGAAACCATGTCTGAACCGAATAGAAAAGGAAACAGTACAGCCTCCATCAAGCTGATGAACACCGGTCATTTTCTGCTGATCGTGCTCAGCTTCTGGATCGTCTGGATGGAAAATGTGGCGCCGTCCGTGGGCTTCGCGGAATCGCGTTACAATATTTACGTGACCGGGCTCTACGCGGTCATGGTCTTTATCCTGAACCGCACCTATAATTCCTACCTGGTGGGATATATGTCCGTGGGCGACATGATCTATTCGCAGAGCCTGTCCTGCACGCTGTCCGTGCTGGCCGTCTATGCGCTGACCTGCCTGGCCTGGGTGCGCCTGTACAACCCGATCCCGTTCCTGCTTCTGCTGGCGGGCCAGATCCTGCTCAACATCCTCTGGAGCAACTTCATTACCCGCGTCTACTTCCGGGTGATCCCGCCCAAGGAGACCGCCGTGATCTATCACAGCGATGAAGAACTGCAGCGGATCCGCGAGATCGAAAACAATCCGAAGAAATTCCATATTGCGGCCCGCATTCCGGATGAACGGATCCGGGAAAACAACCTGGACAGCCTGAAGCAGTACGAAGCGATCTTCGCGGTCGGCATGGAGGCCGGTCTGCGCAACGCACTGATCCAGTACTGCGTGGACAACGGCATCCAGGGCTACTTCCTGCCCGAGGCGGGTGATGTGATCCTGGCCGGCGCGCAGCATATCCAGTCCTACAGCGTGCCGCTGCTCAACGTGGAGCGCAAGGCGCCGGATCCGGAATTCCTGATATTAAAGCGCCTTTTCGATATCGTGGCCTCGCTGATCGGCATTGTGATCGCTTCGCCGTTCATGCTGATCACCGCGCTTGCAATCCGTCTGTATGACAGAGGACCGGCCATTTACCGCCAGGTGCGCCTGACCCGGAACGGGAAGGAATTCGAGATCCTCAAATTCCGCAGCATGCGCGTGGATGCCGAAAAAGACGGGGTAGCCCGCCTGACCACGGAGCATGACGACCGCATCACCCCGGTGGGAAAGGTGATCCGTGCCGTGCGCTTTGATGAACTGCCCCAGCTGTTCAATATCCTGAAGGGCGACATGAGCATCGTGGGCCCTCGGCCCGAGCGCCCGGAGATCGCCCGCCAGTATACGGAGGAGTTTCCGGCCTTCGCGCTGCGCCTGCAGGTCAAAGCCGGCCTGACCGGCTATGCCCAGGTCTACGGCCGCTACAACACGGACCCGCATGACAAACTGCAGATGGACCTGATGTATATCAATAAGATGAGCATCATGACGGATATGATGCTGATCTTTGGCACCCTGCGCATCCTGTTCCTGCGCGAGAGCACCAGCGGCGTGGAAGACGGCCATATCACGGCCTCCGTCGCGGAAGAACAGAAGGGAGATAAGTGATGGCGCCCCGGGTTCTGGTTCTTCTGGCCGCCTATAACGGTGAGCGGTATCTCAGGGAGCAGATCGACAGCGTCCTGGTGCAGGAGGGGGATTTCGACCTCAGACTGCGCGTGCGCGACGACGGCTCTTCGGACGGCACCGCGGCGATCCTTCGGGAATACCGCAGCCGCTTTCCGGACCGGGTCGAAGTGCTCTCCGGAGAAAATATCGGCTATAATGCCTGCTTTTTTACCCTGATCGACAGCGCTGAGGACTGCGATTACTGTGCCCTGTGCGACCAGGACGACGTCTGGCTGCCCGGCAAGCTGCAGGCGGCGGTCACGCATCTGGAAAAGGAGACCCGCCCGGCCCTGTACGCGGCGCCTTCCCGGATGACGGATGCGGCCCTGAATCCGCGCGGCCTCACGCGCCTGAAAAAACGGCCCCTGACCCCGGCCAATACGCTGATCCAGAATATCTGCCCGGGCCACAATCAGGTGATGAACCGGGCGCTGCTGACGCTGGTGCAGCAGCCACGCGATATCACGCAGATCTATGTTTACGACCTGTGGATCGCGAATCTGGCGGCGCTCTACGGCGTGATCCTGTTCGATCCCGAGCCCCGCACCCTGTACCGTCAGCACGGAAACAATGAGCTGGGGACCCGGGGCAGCGCGCTCGGTAAACTGGTGAAGGCGGGACAGCGCTCGCTGGCCGGAGAGGGCCGGAAGAATCAGAAGCAGATGGCCTATTTTGCCGAACTAAACCGCGAAGCCCTGGAACAGGCCGGCCTGTACGGCGCCGTGCGGGAACTGCTGGCGGCCGATACATTCGGAAAGCGCCTGCGCTTTGCCGCGCACTGCCCGTTCTACCGGCAGAGCGGAATGGAAACCCTGGCGTTTAAGGCAGCGGTGCTGCTGGGGAAATATTAAGAGGAAGCAAGGAGTGATTCATATGACTGCGGTGGCATCCACGATCGATATCTGGTTTGAAAAACTCGGGATCGCTTTTCACGATATGCAGAAAAGCTTTTCCATTTTCGGATTTGAGATTTACTATTACGGCGTCGTGATCGCCGTTTCCGTGCTGGCGGGGCTGTTTGTGGCGACCCGCGTGGCGAAGAAGACGGGCCAGGATCCGGAAAACTATATGGAACTGGTGATTTTCGCCATCATCTTCGGCGTGATCGGCGCGCGCCTGTATTATGTGATCTTTGCCTGGGACGATTTCAAGAACGACCTGCTGCAGGTGTTCAACCTGCGCGGCGGCGGGCTTGCGATCTACGGCGCGGTGATCGCCGGCGCCCTGACGGCCTTCATCTACAGCCGGAAGAAAAAACTGAACACGCTGCTGGTGCTGGACACCGCGGTTTGCGGTCTGATCACCGGCCAGATGCTGGGCCGCTGGAGCAACTTCATCAATATGGAAGCGTTCGGCGGCTATACGGACGCCTTCACGGCCATGCGCCTGAACGCGGCGAAGCTGACTTCCAACATGTATTCGGGCTACACCGGCCCCCTGATTACCGTGGACGGCGTGGACTATATTCAGGTCCATCCCACCTTCCTGTACGAGAGCCTCTGGAGCCTGATGGTGCTGATCATCCTGCTCATCTTTACGAAGCGCAAGAAGTTCGACGGCCAGATCTTTCTGATGTACCTGATCGGATACGGCTGCGGCCGCTTCTGGATCGAAGGACTCAGGACCGACCAGCTGAAGATCGGGCACACCGGCCTGGCGGTTTCGCAGCTGCTCTCCGCGGCGCTGGTGGTGACCGGCCTGGTCCTGATGGTCCTTATGCTGCGGAAGGCGAAGGCGAAAGCAGTCCCGGCCGCGGACCCGCAGCCGGCCCCCGAACAGCCCGAAAATACCGATCCGGAGGCCTGAAAAACCACCCGGACCCCATATCTTGTGGGCGGCGCCCCGCCCTGCGGCGAAAGCCTACAAGACCTGTAAAACCGATCTCGAAAAGAGCCGAAAATGCGTGGTTTCCGGCTCTTTTTTCATGCAAAAAAAGTTCTCCGAAAACCCGAAAATCCCGGAAAAGGGGCTTGATTTTCCCCCGGAAACTGTTAGAATATGCTTGTAAAGGGTGAAAAGTGCCAGAAAGTGGTTCGAAGTGGCGTATTTCCGGGCCGGGCGCTCCGCTTTCACCCCGAAGATTTCGCAGGAAAGGAGGAACCGGATCATGCTGATGGGCGAATACAGCCATTCGCTGGATGCCAAGGGCAGAATTATCATCCCCGCGAAACTGCGCGACCAGCTGGGCGAAACGTTTGTCGTCTGCAAAGGCCTGGAACGGTGCCTCTTTGTATTTCCTCCCGCGGAATGGGAAAAACTGGCCGGGAAGATCCAGGCGCTGCCGCTGACCGATGCCAGAGCACGGAAATTTGCCCGCTATCTGCTGGCCGGCGCTTCCGAAGTGGAAATGGACAAACAGGGCCGGGCCCTGCTTCCCCAGAACCTGCGGGATTCCGCCGGGCTCACGAAGGACGTGGTGCTTTGCGGCGTAGGCAACCGTGCGGAGATCTGGTCCAAGGAAGCCTGGGAAGATATTTCCCACTACGATGATATCGACGAACTGGCGGAACAGATGGCGGCGTTAGGCATTTAACGGAACGCAGAGGGGGGCAGTATGAACTTTGAACATGTGCCCGTCATGCTGCGGGAATGCCTGGAAGGCCTGCGGATCGATCCGGACGGCATTTACTGCGACGGTACGGTCGGCGGAGCCGGACATGCCGGTGAAATATTCAGAAGGCTTTCTCCGGAAGGCCGGCTGATCGGAATAGATCGGGACAGTGAGGCTCTGGCCGCGGCCGATGCGAGACTGAATCAGATCGCGGCCGCTCTTGCGGAGACCGGAGCCGAACGCCCCGCCTTCACACTGGTCAAGGCGAATTACGGCGATCTGCCTCAGGTCCTTCGGGAACTGCGGATCCCGGCCGTAAACGGCATCCTGCTGGATCTGGGCGTTTCCAGCTACCAGATCGACAATCCGGAACGCGGCTTTTCCTACATGCACGACGTGCCGCTGGACATGCGCATGGATCAGTCGGAAAGCTTTACCGCCGCGGATCTGGTGAACGGATACGGGGAAGCGGATCTGACCCGCATCCTCAGAGACTACGGAGAAGAGCGGTTCGCCAGCTTCATTGCCCGGCGCATCGTCCTGGCCCGGCAGGAAAAACCGATCGAGACGACGGGGGAACTGGTAAATATCATCCAGAAAGCCATCCCCATGAAATATCAGAAGATGGGCGGCCATCCGGCCAAGCGGAGCTTTCAGGCGATCCGCATCGAGCTCAATCATGAACTGACCACGCTCGAACAGTGTCTGGGCAGCCTGATCGAATGTCTGGCACCGGGCGGAAGACTGGCCGTGATCAGCTTCCATTCCCTGGAAGACCGGATCGTCAAAACGGCGTTCCGGAAAGCGGAAGACCCCTGCATCTGCCCCAAAAACTTCCCGCGCTGCGTCTGCGGCGCCGTGAGCCGGGGGCGGGTGATCACCCGCTCGCCGATTCTTCCTTCGGAAGAAGAGCAGCAGGGCAATTCCCGGGCAGCAAGCGCCAAACTGAGAGTATTTGAACGGGCGGCGGAGAGTGAATAAGATGGATACGAAGAGAACAGAGACATATCAGGAATATTATCAGGAAGGAAATACCGTCAGGACCCGTATGGTAGAACGGCCGATCCCGGACGATGACCTGCTCCGGCTGCCTCCGGAACAGGAAAAACCGTCCCGCGCGGCGCGGCGTCAGGCGGTGCCCCGCTTTGCTCCGGCCAAGATCGGCGCCTTCGTGCTGCTGACCGCGCTGTCGGTGCTGCTGGCCTTCGGCGGAGTCCTGTATCTGCGGCTGAACGCTTCCCTCCTGTCCTCCCGCGCGCACATCACGCAGATGGAGCAGGAACTGGCAGACCTGAAAATGAGCAACGAACTGCAGACCGATAAGATGAATGCGGAGATCGATCTGGCGGAGATCTACCGGATCGCGACCGTGCAGCTGGGGATGGTTCACGGTGACGGCAGTGAGACCATCAGCTACGACGAACAGCTGAGGGAGTACGTGAGGCAGTATGAAGACATCCCGGGAAGGTGACGGCAGAAAACGCCTGAAACTGAATATATACATGCGAAGAAAACTGACGATCGCCTTCGGAGTGGCATCGGCAGTTTTGTTCGCATTGGCGCTGTATCTGATCTTCATGATCCGCGACAACGGCGCTTCTTACCAGAAGCAGATCCTGCAGCAGCAGGATTATTCGTCCGTCACGCTCCCCTTCCGCCGCGGCGCCATCACGGACCGCAACGGGACCGTGCTGGCCTACAGCGAGGAAGTCTTCACCCTGATCCTGGACCCCTCCGTCATCCTCTATTCCCCGAAGAACGACAATGCGCAGCCCAACCGCGCGTGCACCGTGCAGGCGCTGACCGAAGTCTTCGGATTCGACGCGGCCGATCTTAACAGGATCCTGGATGAAAAACCCGACAGCCAGTACGTGCGCTATGCCCGCCTGCTGACCCTGGAGCAGAAGCAGGCCTTCGAAAAACGCCAGGAAGAGTACAACAACGCGGAAGACGCGCAGGGCCATGCGGTGCACGAGGATGCCATCCGCGGCGTCTGGTTCGAAACCGAATACAAGCGCACCTATCCGAAGAATACGCTGGCCTGCACCGTGCAGGGCTTTTCCGGAACGGACGCGTCCGAAGGCCACTGGGGCATTGAGGAATACTACAACAGCTATCTGAGCGGCATCAACGGAAAACGCTACAGCTTCATGAATCAGAACGGCGAAATGGAGACGGTCCAGCAGGCGCCCGAAAACGGAAAAACCGTGATAAGCACCCTGGACTGGTACATCCAGTCCGTAGCGGAAGCGAAGATCAAGGAATTTATCGCGTCCAATGAATACAAGAACGTGGGTGTCGTCGTCATGGACCCGCGCACGGCCGAAGTTCTGGCCATGGCCTCGGACAAATGCTTCGATCCCAATGAGCCGGCGGATATGAGCCACACCTATTCGGAAGAGGCGCTGGCCGCCATGACCGAAGAGGAGCTCGGAGAAGCCCGCAATCAGATGTGGCGCAACTTTACGGTCAACGACGCCAACTCCCCGGGTTCGGTCTCCAAAACCTTTACCGTGGCGATCGGCCTGGAGGAAGCCGTTGTGACGCCCGAGTCCCAGTTCGTCTGCGACGGCGGCGAGGATATAAACGGCGTGCATATCGGCTGTACCGAAACGCACGGGGACCTGATCCTGGAAGAAGGCCTCTGGTATTCCTGCAACGACGTCATGATGAATATCGCCGCGCGCCTGAGCGTGCCGTCCATCCTGAAATATGAACGCAGCTTCGGCCTGGGCAGCCGGACCGGCATCGACCTGCCCGGCGAAGCATCCGGCAGCATCTTCTCGGAAGACACCATGTCCGCGGTAGACGTGGCAACTACCTCGTTCGGACAGGGCTATTCCGCCACCATGATCCAGATGGCGGCCGCCTACTGCGCGCTGATCAACGGCGGCTATTACTACCGGCCCCATATCGTACGCCAGATCACGGATGAAAACGGGGGACTGGTCAAGAAGATCGAGCCGGAGCTGGTCAAGACCGTTGTGACCGAAGAGATCTCTGCCTTCCTGCGCACGGCGCTGTACAATACCGTGGAATCCTGGAGCACGGCCCGCGAAGGCCGCATCCCCGGCTATAAAGTGGGCGGCAAAACCTCCACGGCTCAGAAGTACCCCATCGAAGAGCAGCGCTACCTGACCGCCTTTATGGGCTTTGTCCCGGCGGACGATCCGCAGCTGCTGATCTTTGTGGAAGTGGACGAGCCGGAGCATGACGGAGACCATGTCTCCAACGAAGGCGCCGTGCATCTGGAACGCGATATTATGACGGAACTGCTGCCGTATCTGGGCATTCCGAAACAGGATAACTGAAAACCATTGGGGGGATTAACAGCATGAAAGAATGGGCTACTATCTGGTCGGGAACTCTGGCATTCGCACTCGGCCTGATCCTGACGCCGCTCCTGATCCCGATTCTGCGGAAGCTGAAATTCGGACAGGTCATCCGGGAGGACGGCCCTCAGGGCCATCTGAAGAAAGCGGGCACGCCGACGATGGGCGGCATCGCTTTTGTCCTGGCTTATACGGCCGCGTCCCTGGTCTTTCTGCCCGGCCATCCGGAACTGCTTCCGGTCCTGATCGTTTCGCTGGCCTGCGGCCTGATCGGGTTTACGGATGATTTCCTGGAAATCATCAAAAAGAAGAACGAAGGCCTGAAGCCGCTGCAGAAATTCGCCCTGCAGCTGCTGGTCATGACGGCCTTCCTGGTTTACCGTTTCCTGGCCGTGGAAAATCCCACGCTGATCCTGCTGCCCGGCGGGCACGCCTGGAACATGCCCTGGTGGCTGTACGTCGCGATGTTCTTCTTCATGTTCATCGGCACGGACAACGGCGTGAACTTGCATGACGGGCTGGACGGCCTGTGCGCCAGCGTGACCATGGTGGTTGCGGTGTTTCTGACCTTCCTTTCCAATAAATACGGCGGAAATATGGAAGTCCTGACCATTTCGGTGGCGGGCGCCCTGTTCGGCTATCTGATCTTCAACACCTACCCGGCCCGCCTGTTCATGGGCGACACCGGCTCCCTGGCCCTGGGCGGCTTTGTGGCGGCGGCGTTCATCACGCTGCGTCAGCCCCTGCTGATCCTGATCGCCGGCTTCATTTACTTTGCGGAAAGCCTTTCCGTGATCATTCAGCGCTATTATTTCAAGGGGACCCATGGGAAACGCTTTTTCCGCATGACCCCGATCCATCATCATTTTGAATTGGGAGGCTGGTCCGAGCCCCGAATTGTG
>CADBQE010000060.1 GCA_902796695.1 uncultured Lachnospiraceae bacterium | reverse complement strand
GAGGGTAATGCGGCAGGCAGAGTGGAAACTGCTCCCCGCCGCCCTCGAAACCGTCGCCCGATCCCTGACTTCCGAATAACCTTTTTCCTGCCTGAGACCGTATGGGTCTCCTGCAGCCCGCCTCTCACGGACGGCGGAAGATGGCAAGAGAATCGTAGGGGCCGATGTGCCATCGGCCCGAACCGAACAGGCAACGATACTATACGGGCCAGAATTGTCTTACCGCCGCTCACGGCCGGACTAAAACTTTTCTCCCCCCGCAAAAGGGGCTCGAAAAGTATTGTCCGCCCGCTCGCTGGGAACCTGCTTCCCGGGACGGCGGCAAATGGCAGGAGAATCGGCCTCTTCCGTGTGGATCCTGCGAAGACTGCCGGGAGAATCGTAGGGGCCGATGTGCCATCGGCCCGGCTGATGGAGGACTCCATGTTTGTTGACAGCGCTAAAATTTTTATCAAATCCGGCAAGGGCGGTGACGGCCATGTGAGCTTCCGCCGCGAACTTTACGTGCCCGCGGGCGGGCCCGACGGCGGCAACGGCGGCCGGGGCGGCGATATTATCTTTGAAGTGGACACCGGATTAAATACGCTCGGGGAATTCCGCAGCGTCCGCCGCTTCATCGCGGAGGACGGGGAGGAAGGCCGGAGCAAGCGCCGCAGCGGAAAAGACGGCAGAGATCTGGTCATCCGCGTGCCCGAAGGCACCGTGATCCGCGAACTTGAGACCGGCAAGGTCGTGACGGATATGTCCGGCGACAACCGCCGGGAGATCGTCCTGAAAGGCGGCCGCGGCGGCACCGGCAACATGAATTATGCCACGCCCACCATGCAGGCGCCCCTGTACGCCAAGCCCGGCCGGCCCGGTCAGGAACTGCACGTGCTGCTGGAACTGAAAGTCATTGCGGACGTGGGCCTACTGGGTTATCCGAACGTGGGCAAATCCACGTTTCTGGCGGCAGTCACCAACGCACGGCCCAAGATCGCGGATTACGCGTTCACGACCATCACTCCGAATCTGGGCGTGGTGGATCTGCCCGGCGGCGCCGGTTTCGTGATCGCGGACATCCCCGGCCTGATCGACGGGGCCGCGGACGGCGTGGGCCTGGGCCACGATTTCCTAAAGCACGTGGAACGCACCCGCCTGCTGCTGCACCTGGTGGACGCCTCCGGCTTCGAGGGCCGCGATCCGGTGGAGGATATCGAAAACATCAACGGCGAACTGGCCCGCTACAGCGAGACGCTGGCGGAACTGCCTCAGATCCTGGTCGCCAATAAGACAGACGCCGTGGACCCCGAAAGCGACAATCTGGCGCGCCTGAAAGCCTATGCCGAAGCCCATGATCTGCCGTATTTCGAGATCTCCGCCGTCAGCGGCGACGGCGTTAAGCCGCTCCTGTACAAAGCCTCGGAAATGCTCCGGGAGATCGGGGAAAAGCCCCTCGTCTTCGAACGGGAATTCTCCTTTGAAGACCTGGCTTCCTCCGACCTGCCCTATACCATCAGCCATGACGAGAAAGCGGAAGAATATGTGGTCGAAGGTCCCGCCATCGAAAAGATGCTGGGCTATACCAACCTGATGTCCGAGAAGGGCTTCCTGTTCTTCCAGCGATTCCTGCGCGAACGCGGCATTCTGGACGAACTGAAGGCGCTGGGCCTTAAAGAAGGAGATACCGTGCGCCTGTACGGACATGTGTTCGAGTTTTACGAGGACGAAGAGTAGATCGTCCGGCAGATTCGTGTTTATAACAATAAGAGGACCGATGCCGCATCGGTCCTCCTGTTTTTTTCATTATCATTCGTATCGGATCAGCGGGATATCCGGCCGAAGGAAGGGAACAGCCATGGCCGCACTCCTTTCACGGAGAATACGGCTGAAAATGGCAAAGTGCCGGACGGAATCACGGTATTATTTCTTTCAGTTCCTCAAATAATGCGTACAGGTCTTCCCAGTCTGACTCCTCCAGATAATAGATCCCTTTTTGATGAATGATCACAGAGTTCCGGCCGATCTCCAGATAGTCATCAAGTTTTCCGGGAAGGCGGATGACCAGGACGGGGCCGTCCGACGGGGCGAGAAGCCCGGCGACCGGGTAGACCGGAAGCGCATCGACCGCGCGGGCCAGCGCTTCCGGATCCCGGCAGCTGTAGCGGGAGCAGACATGCGGCGCAAAATACACGGAACTGTATTCACGGCTCTGACTGCTCCAGACGGATTCGCAGGCGGAAGGATCCAGAGAGAGGCCGCCCAGGAGTTCATCCTTCACGGTACCGCCGCCGCAGGCGACCGCCAGCCGGCCGAAGGGGAGGATCAGGACCAGCATGAGCAGGGCGATCAGAAAGATGCCGCTTCGGCGTTTGACAGGATGCAGGACTTCTTCCATCCGCTTCTTCAACGAACCGGCGGAAGCAGACAGGCAGGTGGTGTAGCCCCGGGATTCCCCGGCGTTCCGCAGCAGGAGCGCCGCATATTGCCGCCGGGTCTCTTCCGGCGCATCGCCCAGGACCAGTCTGTCGCAGCTGCGCTCCAGATCATCGCTTAAGGAACGGCAGCCGATCCGGATGTGCGGGGCAAACCAGAACAGGGCCCGGATAAAACTGATAAACAGCTTCGCGGCAGGATCCTGATGGATCAGATGCAGCAGCTCATGCCTGAGGATCAGGTCCAGTTCCTCCTCCGTATACGCTTTTCCCGGCAGGATCACGCGGACGCTCCGCCGCGACAGCCCGATGGACAGGGGCGAGGAAAGAGCGGAAGACCGGTACAGGCCGCAGTAGTTCCGGGCACCGTCCAGGTATTCCTCCTGCAGGTCTTTCCAGCGGCGCTGCGCCGCAGGATCCTCCCAGAGAGCGGATCGACGCAGCAGTTTCCTGCGGAAATACAGATGCGAAACGATCCCGGCTCCCCCTGTGAGGATGACTCCGGCCAGCCATACGGCGAGCACGTAAAAAGGCCATGTTCCTTTCAGAAGGATGACCTGAACCGGAAATCTTCCGGGAGCGGTTTCCCGCAGAAACAGATTTATGAACCCGAGAAAAACGCAGAGGATATTGGGCAGGATCCAGAGCGCCGCGCACGCGGCGGGATGCAGTTTCCTCTTCAGCGTCTTCTGAAACGGCAGCAGAAGACTGAAATAAATAAAAAGCAGCGGTATGACGTTCACCAGGAACCCGCCGAAGATGATCCCAAAGCGCGAAAGATCGTAGTGGATCCCGCCCCAGAGACGCCAGCAGAGGTAAAAGACCAGGGCATTTCCCGTCAGCACGCAGAAGAACGTGATGAGAAGGCCCGGGCTGATGATCGCCTCGTAGGCGGCCTTTTTGGCCCGCGGTGCATCCGGTTTCAGCTCGGCGGCGTCGATCTGATCGTTCAGACGATTCAGGACGGTAATCAATAATAAGATCACGATGACAGCCGAAAAAAAGAGAGAGATCGTGAATGCTGTCATAGATCCCTCCTTTCCAGCAGTTCTTTCAGTTCCTTCAGATCTTCCTCGCTGATCCCGCTGTCGCAGAGAGCGGCGGCGAAAACGGTCATGCTGCCGCCGAACAGTTTTTCAAAAAGCGACCTGCTTTGCGCGGCCAGGTATTCGGAACGGGAAATGAGCGGTGTGTAGCAGCTGCCGCGGCCCTGCTTTTCTATGCGGACGAAGCCCTTCTCCGCGAGACGGGAGAGCAGGGTCAGCAGCGTAGTCAGGGCCATCGGATGGGTTTTAAACAGCACTTCTTCCAGTTGTGCGCGGCTCGCGGGCGATTCACAGTTCCACAGCGCCTGCATCACTTCGAGTTCGGTATCGGGCAAACGGCGGACAGGGGACATGGCATTTCTCCTCTACAAATGTAGTACGATTTTATTCTACAAGTGTAGTGACAAATTGTCAACCGATTTTTCGGCTTCGGAATACGGGCTGATAAAAACCCGGTCCCTGCGGAAGTGTGCGGGCTGACATGCCGCTGTGTTATGGGGCAATAAAAAACGGGCCGATATGCCATCGGCCCGGGAATATGACTGACTTTGTCAGGATTTCTTCCGCCCGATCCGTTCCAGGAGAGCGGTCAGTCCGATCATGCTCAGGATCTCCGCGGCGGCGAACAGCAGGCAGACCAGCCGGGTATGCGGCGTGACGCGGATCATCTCGAAGAGCCGGTGGAACCGCATGGCGCAGACGCAAAAGCCGATGAAGGACAGAACGATCACGGCGACGCGGTAGCGGTTGAGCGGCCGGGAGATATTGAACAGGATCAGGAATCCGACCAGGGAGAGCAGATAAGTGGCGGCGGTCCCGACTTCTTCCGGCGGGATCTGCCACATATCCGCCTGATGCACCAGGACCGCAATGGCGATAAAGGAGGTCAGGGCGGCCGGGATGGAACGCACCAGGGTGTTGCGGATGAAGCGGCCCTGCTGCTTTTTCTCGTTCGGCTCCAGCGCCAGGAAAAGGCCGGGATGCCGATATTGAAGGCGGAGACCAGCGAGACCTGGGCAGGCCGCAGCGGGTAGGTCATGGTCAGCAGAATGGAGAACAGGGCCATCAGCAGGGAGAACATGTTCTTGTACAGGAACAGGGTGGCGGAGCGGGTGATGTTGTTGATGTCGCGCCGGCCTTCGGAGACGATCTCGCGCATGTGGGAGAAATCGGAATCCAGCAGGACGACCTGCGCCGCCTGGCGCGCCGCATCGGAGCCGCCGCCCATGGCCACGGAGCAGTCCGCCTCCTTCATGGCGAGGATATCGTTGACGCCGTCGCCGGACATGGCGACCTTGAGGCCTTTGGCTTTCATGGCCAGCACCAGGTCTTTTTTCTGCTCCGGATTGACGCGGCCGAACACCGTGCAGCTTAAGGCGGCCTCGGCCAGCTTTTCGGGGGTATCCAGCGTGGTGGCGTCCACGTAGTTCTCCGCGCCGTCGATCTGCGCCTGGGCGGCGACCCGTGAAACCGTAAGGGGATTGTCGCCGGAAATGACCTTTACGACGACGCCCTGGTCGGCGAAGCCCCGGAAGGT
>CADBQE010000059.1 GCA_902796695.1 uncultured Lachnospiraceae bacterium | reverse complement strand
GGGATTTTGCTGTCTGTCCGCGGAATCAGCGGGAAACCTGAAAAGGCTGTTCCCGAACTACCATTTCTACCCGACGGATTTTGACCGCAATATCGCCTTCGGCTTTTATTACAGAAACGACAGCAGCGGGATCCGCTCTTTTATCGAGATGGTAAAAAGGAGCTAAAGCAGGAAGTCACCGGAGCACTTCGCTGCGGATGCGGTTCAGGACATGCTTTTTGTCCGTGCTCCACAGCGGCGCCAGCAGAAGCCGCCGGTCTCCGTCCCCGGTCAGCCGGTGGACGACCACAGAGTCCGGGATCAGCGGCACGCACCGCTTCAGGATCCCGATATATTCATCCTCCGTCAGCACGCGGACGCGGCCGGCCCGGTATTCCCGCGCCAGGTCCGTCCCCTCCAGCACGTGCAGCAGCTGCAGCTTAATCCCGTCGGTCCTTCCCGCGCATACGTAGCGGACGGATTCGCACATATCCTCTGCGGTCTCGCCCGGCAGCCCCAGGATCAGATGCGTGATGACTTCGATGCCCCGCGCCTTCAGCGCCCGGACCGCGCGGTCATAGACGGCAAGCGGATATCCGCGCCTGATATAGGCCGCCGTTCTTTCATGGATGCTCTGCAGTCCCAGCTCCACCCAGACAGGCTTTTCCCGGTTCAGCTCTTCCAGCAGATCCAGGACCTCCTCCGGCAGGCAGTCCGGCCGCGTCGCGACGGACAGCACCGCAACGTCCGGATGCCGGATCGCTTCCCGGTACAGCGCCCGCAGCCGGGGAAGCGGCGCGTACGTTCCCGTATAGGCCTGGAAATAGGCGATATATTTCCCGTCCCGGATCTTGTTCCCGACCCGTTCCTTTCCCCGTTCGATCTGTTCCGTAATGCTCAAGGCGCGGCTTTCGGCAAACTCGCCGCTTCCGCCGGCCGAGCAGAAAATGCATCCCCGCGTATCCAGGGTCCCGTCCCGGACCGGGCAGGTAAATCCCCCGTCCAGCGCAATTTTATAGACCTTGCTTCCAAAGCGGGCCCGCATGCTTTCATTGAGTGTGATCATCCGTTTATTCTTTCCGCCGCTCCGGTTCTCCGGGCACTTCCTTCTTTCTTCTTTCCCGCGGCCGCGGCCGCCCTTCTTTCCGGGCCCGTGACGCCGCATCCGTACAGACGTACCGGCGAAATAATTATACAGGAGGAATGCGCGCCGGGAAAGTGTTTTTTGCGGCGTAATACACCATTTTGCGTTTTTCTTCCGAATTTTCGCTTTACACACGCACTTTCGTGTGTTATAGTGGGTTTGCAGAAATGTGATCGGGATACGGCCGGGAAGGCGGACGCTTGCCGCCTGCCCGCCGCGGGAAAGGAGTAATTCAGAATGCAGCCGAACAGTATGACGACCGTTGAAAAAGCCCCCGGGGAATCCCGGCATTTTACCCTGCGCGGCCGCACGGGCGCCGTCATGGACCTGCTGCTGGACCGTCCGGAGGACGGGGAGGGCAAAATCCCGCTCGTTATTATTCTCCACGGCCTGACCGGCTTCAAGGAGGAAGCCCATCTGGCCGCCCTCGCGCGGAAGCTGCGCCTGTCGCACTTCGCCGCCCTCCGCGCGGATCTTTACGGACACGGCGCGGGTGGCGGCCTGTTCCGCGATCACACCCTGCAGAAATGGGTCGCGGAGATCCGGCAGCTTATCGATGAGGCGCGGACGTGCGGGCAGTACTCGCAGATCTTCCTCTGCGGGCACTCCCAGGGCGCTCTGTGTGCCCTGCTGGCGGCCGGTGAAGAGCCGGAGCACGTGAGCGGCGTGATCGCGCTGGCGCCGGCCCTGAGAATTCCCGCCAAAGCCCGCAGCGGAACGCTGTTCGACCTTTCTTTCGACCCCGCCCATATCCCGGAAGAGCTGACCGTCTGGGGCCGGCCGCTGAGCGCGGAGTACGTCCGCCTGGCGCAGACCGTCCGGGAAGAGGCAATCACCGCCTACCCGGGCCCCGTCCTCCTGATCCACAGCGACACGGACGAACGGGTGCCGCTGTCGGTTTCCGAAGAAGCAGCAGCGCGGTTTCCGCAGGCCCGGCTGATCGTCACCCACGGCGACACGCACGATTTTGACCGTCATCCGGATGAAATGGCGGAGGCCGCGGTGAACTGGCTGCAGCAGGCAGCAATATAAAAAGGAGCATCCACAGGGGGAATACGGATGAGTAAGACATGGATAGAGTTTATCTCTGCATCGATCTTAAATCATACTACGCCTCCGTGGAGTGCGTAGCCAGAGGCCTGGACCCGCTCAGGACCAATCTGCTGGTCGCGGACGAAAGCCGCTCGGATCAGACGATCTGCCTGGCGGTCTCCCCGCCCTTAAAGGCCATCGGCGTCCCTTCCCGGCCCCGGCTTTTCGAAGCCAAATGGGCCATCCGCAAATACGAAGAAGCCCACCGCACCCGGGTGGACTACATCATTGCCGTGCCGCGCATGGCCGAATATGAGCGGATCTCGGCCCGGATCTACGGGATCTACCTGCGGTATGTGGCGCCGGAGGACGTACACGTCTACTCGATCGACGAGTGCTTCATCGACTGCACGCCCTATCTGGAGCTGTACCGGGAAAAAGCCGCGCGGGCCGGCGTCCATCCGGCGCATCTGCTGGCCATGACCATGATCCGGGACGTCCTGAAAACCACCGGCATCACGGCAACGGTCGGGCTCGGCACCAACCTGTATCTGGCCAAGGTCGCCATGGACATCGTGGCCAAGAAGCGGCCGGCGGACAAGGACGGCGTGCGGATCGCGGAGCTGAACGAGGACTCCTACAAATTCCTGCTCTGGGACCACAAGCCCTTAACCGATTTCTGGCAGATCGGGCCGGGAAAAGCCAGGCGGCTGGCGCAGAGCCATCTGTTTACCATGGGAGAAGTGGCGCAGAAAAGCCTCTGGGACGAGGAATACTTTTACAAAACCTTCGGGATCGACGGAGAGATCCTGATCGACCACGCCTGGGGCATCGAGCCGGTCACGATGCGCGACATCAAGCAGTATCACACCGATGCGCACAGCCTCTCGACCGGGCAGGTGCTGCC
>CADBQE010000058.1 GCA_902796695.1 uncultured Lachnospiraceae bacterium | reverse complement strand
CGGTTCCGCTGCGGAAGGTTCTTCCGTGAGCGGTTCGGCCGTGCCGGTTTCATCCGTTTCCGGTTCTTCTGTCGTTTCCGCTTCCGTCGTCTTCTCTGTGGTGAGGGCTTCCGCAGCCGTCGGATCCGCGGTCTCTTTTTCCGCGGTAGTTCCCGGCATCGTCGGATCCGTTGCGGCAGGCACCTCCGTTGCAGGGACTGTTGCAGGCGCTTCCGTCTCCGGAAGCACGCCGGCGAGCGGATCGATCACCGGCAGCGTCCCGTCGATCACCGCCGGCTTCTGCGCCGCCAGGAATCCGAAAGGCGTAAAGCCGTTTCCCAGGGCGGCAGACAGCACGCCGGCCGCGATCAGGACCGCGGCCAGGATCCCCAAGCCGGTCAGGATTTGTTTCTTTCGCTTCATGCTTTCTTCTCTTTCGGCAGTTTCAGCTTCCATGCCGCGCTGCATGCCAGGACTTCCTCTCCGTTCAGGAAGAAGGCGTCATCCCGAATATCGTCAAAGCGGACCGGCCCGCTCCGGGGGCCTTCCCAGTATTCGATATTTGTCACGTCAAAAGTCAGCTTGTCCGGAAGGCCGCAGTATTTCAGCCTCGGCACCGTCACCAGGATGGGCCGTTTTTGTCCGTTCACGCGGCTGATGCGGGTCACCGTTACACTGTATTTTTCTTCCGTTTTCTCCTTCCAGTTCAGTTCAAAGACCGAGCCGTCTCCGTACAGATCCAGCAGATCCGCAAGGAATTCTTCAGGAAGGATCCGTGCGCCGTCTTCAAAAGAGATGTCCTTCTCCACGGCTTTCATCGAGAAGCCGAGCGCTTCGGCGAGCGAACGTTCCGCTTCGGTGTCAAGACTCCTGCGTCTTTCCTCCAGCGAAAATTCCGCCTGCAGGAAATAATAATAGGCATCTTCCGCAAATTCCTGGGCGGCGTAACGCATGCTGCGGAAATGCTCTCCCATCCGCCAGGCCGCTTCCGCGAAGCGGGTGCCGAAAAAGCCTTCGGCCACGAAAGGAAGCAGTTCCTCATATTCCTCCCGGACCAGTTTCAGGGCGATCTCCGGATTCGGGAGAGTGCCTTCGCCTTTGCGGAACATGTCCGCCATCCGGAGTTTGGCTTCGTCGTTGCCGCCCATGGTTCCGATCGAATAGTAATAGAAGGCCTTGTCCATCTCGGGCTTGCCGCCGCTCGTGCGGCCGGCATAATAGATATGCCCCAGCATGGTGGGATACAGGCTGTCGCCGTCCAGTTCCATCAGCTGCAGGTACAGGTCCCGGGCCCGGGTCCAGTTCACGGCATAGGCCTTGTCGCCGCCGAAGCAGCCGCGGGCTTTCGCGCGCAGGGCGGTGATGCTCTTCTTCGCCGCCAACTCATCTGTGTACAGCACGTACAACAACAGTTCCTTCTCCGAGGCTTCCCGCAGATGGTCCTCCTCGCTGTAGTAGCCGATATAATCCTCTTTGATCTCGTCGTCGTATTCCCGCACCGGGACCGGCCGGTCCCGCATGGCGATCAGGCGGTTCAGGCGCAGACGGGCCTTTTCCGGATCCCATTCGCCGTCCTCCGCGTCCAGCAGCAGGTCCTCCCAGATGCCGATCGTGATCTCCTGCTCGCCGGGCAGGCCCGGATATTCCGGATCCCGCTCGAAGGCAGACCGGTCCCCGGTCTCGAACGGATCCTCGAACAGGTGGAAAAATATGCCGAAGCCCTCCAGCAGAGGCGCGATCCAGCTGCTTTCCACCGTTTCGAACGGCAGGGACGCAGCCCGGTCCAGCGCGGCCAGCAGATCCTCCGGGGAGGCGGCCAGTTTCCGGCGCGCGGGCAGATAATCGGCTATGCTGCCGCCGTCCTTCACCAGTTCGTCAAAGCCCGTTTCCAGGCGGGCCAGTTTCCGCAGTTTAGCTTCCGTCAGACTCTTCGTCCGGTTCGTATTCTTCTTTTCCACGGCAGTCTCCTTATACCTTGAAGCGGTAGCCCACGCCCCAGATCGTTTCGATATACTGGGGCTTGGAGAGATTCATTTCGATCTTCTCCCGGATTTTCTTGATATGCACCGTAACGGTGGCCACGTCCCCCACGCATTCCATGCCCCAGATGTTCCGGAACAGTTCCTGGCGCGAGAAGACCCGGTTGGGATTCTTGGCCATAAAGGTCAGCAGTTCGTATTCGCGGCTCGTCAGGAACACTTCCCGTTCGTCCACCCAGACGCGGCGCGCGGACTGGTCGATCCTAAGGCCCCGGATCTCTATGAGGCCCGACTGCTCTTCCCGGGCGCCGGTCAGGCGCTCATAGCGCTGCAGATGGGCCTTCACCCGGGCCAGCAGCTCTCCGGGGCTGAAGGGCTTGGTGATATAATCGTCCGCGCCCAGGCCCAGGCCGCGGATCTTGTCGATATCCTCCGTTTTGGCGGTCACCAGCAGAATCGGCACATTGCTGTTCTCGCGGATGCGGCTGCAGAGCGTAAAGCCGTCCAGCCCCGGCAGCATCACGTCGATCAGGAAGAGGTCATACTCTTTTTCCTGCGCCATTTTCAGGCCGGTCTCCCCGTCGGAGGCCAGCTCCGCCTCGAAGCTGCTCAGTTCCAGGTAGTCTTTTTCCAGTTCCGCGATGCTTCTGTCATCTTCAACGATCAGGATCCGGCTCATTCGCATTCTCCTTATATACCGGCAGTTCCAGCCGCATGCAGCTGCCCTTGCCCTTTTCGCTGGTGAGCAGCGCCCGGCCGCCGTGGTCCTCCATGATCTTCTGCACGATGGAGAGCCCGATGCCGTTGCCGCCCGTGGATGCGCTGCGGGCCGCGTCCGCCCGGTAGAACCGTTCGAACACATGAGGCAGATCTTCCGGGGCGATCCCCACCCCGTTGTCCTCTATTTCCGCGACGATCGTTTCCCCTTCCAGGAAAAACCGGAAGGCGATCTGGTTTTTCTCTCTGGTCCGGTCCCGATATTTCACCGCATTCGAGACCACATTGCTGATGACCCGGTGCAGCTGCTCCGGATCCGCCGCCATGCAGATGTCTTCCGGGATCCGGTTCTCATAGCCGGTCACCATCTCCTGAGCGTCCAGCTCCTCTTTTAATTCCCAGCGGCAGTCGGAAAAGTACGCGCGCGCCGGGATCCGGGTAAAATGATACGGGATGCGGCCGCTTTCGACCAACGAATAAAAGTACAGCTGGTCCACCAGTTTTTCCATCTCTTCCGCCTTGCTGTAAATGGTGGAAAGATAACGGGCCTGCTTTTCGGGAGTGGAAGCCACGCCGTCGCGGATGCCCTCCACATAGCCCTTGATGGCGGTAATGGGCGTCTTCAGGTCATGGGAAATGTTGCTCAGCATCACTTTGCCGTCCTGCTCCGCGCGGAGCTGTTCCTCCGCGCTGTTCTTCAGGCGCAGGCGCATTTCCTCAAAGCTCTCGAAGAGCGTGCTGAATTCATCCTCTTCTTCCGAAGTCAGTTCATGGTCCAGGTTGCCGTCCCGGATCCGGCCGGCAGCATCCTGCAGCTTTTTAAACGGCCGGGAAAGATGCTCCTGCTGCCAGCGCAGCAGCGCCATGCTGCCCAGCAGCAGTTCCAGTATGCTCAGACCGATCAGAACGCACGGAACCGCGGCGCCGGTTTCCGGCCGCCTGGTCAGCAGCACCAGGGCGGAGGACAGCAGCACCAGCGGGATCGTCACCAGGCCCAGCATCGCCAGGAGATTTTTTCTGCTCAGTCTCATGCGGGCTCCTTACCGGAAGCGGTACTGATGGATGCGGCTGCCTTCCTGCTGCAGCAGCTTCTTTCCCATCAGGAACAGCGCGGCGCCGGACTGGGGCAGCGTGCCCGAAAAATAGGAGTTTCCGGAATAGGTCCACAGTTCCACCCGGTCCCCCGTCTGCAGCATCACCAGCTCGGTGCCCAGCGTCAGGCTGTTCGCGCCGCTGTCCGTTTTGCAGGAAAAGCATTCCTTCCCGTTTTCATCATATACGGAAAGGACCAGGTCGCCGGTGCCCGCCTCGGGGTACAGAAAGGCCTCGTGACCGTTCGCCGCGGCGTAGGAAACGATCTCCCCGGGGAACGGAACAGTCTCTTTCAGTTCCGGCTTGTTTTCCTGTTCCAGGGAATAGATCTCCAGGCCGTCTTCGGAAACGGCGGCCACGCGCTTGCCGCTCATATAGTTGATCTGCGTGAGCAGGTGGCCTTCATGGTTGAAAAATCCCACCAGGCGGTTGGCCTCGCTCCGGCCCACGGTAAAGTTGTAGAAAACGAGCTGGCTGTTCAGGCTGCCGCTCTGGGAGCTGACCATGGACATGACCAGGCCGCTTCCGTCCGGAGACAGCGCCATGGCCAGCGGATAGCCGCTGACCGCCATCTCCTGGCTGATCTCGATGTCCAGCCGCACCCCGGTCTCGTTGTAGAAGCAGATCAGGCTGTTCAGATCCCGCTCCAGCGCCACGGCCGTCACCCCGGTGGAGGAGACCGCCGCGTTGATGATGGGCTCCGCCGTCGTAAAGCGGCCGCATTCCCCGCTGTCGTCCAGGATCACGGCCAGATTGCCGTACATATCCGCCAGCAGCGCGTGGCTGCCCTGGCTGATGAAGCGCGGCGCGTTCATCGAATAATTGATATTCCAGAGTTCGCGGCCTTCCGCATTCAGAAAGCTGGCCCCGTCCGCGGAATAGCGCAGCAGGCCGTTCCGGAACACCGCGGCGCCGGCCTGCCCGGACGCTGCCGTGGTGAATGTTTTTTCGATCTCGGCCCGGGTAAAGCCGCCGCGCTTGCGGAAAACAAGCCAGAGCAGGCTGCCCAGTACGGCCAGGACCAGCAGGATCAGCAGGGCCAGCCTTCCCGGACGCAGATGCCGGCGGGGCATGTCCTGTTCCCGTTCATCCTGATTCTCAGATTTGCTCACAGGGAGATCTCCTTCTGTTCTTGATCATTGGCATGGGTCATATCCCATAAAATATCCGAAAGAGCCGCGAATTCCGCAAGGCCCAGGCGTTCGCCGCGGATGCGGGGATCGAGTCCCAGCGCGGTGAGCGCTTCTTCCGCCTGTTCCCGGGTCACGCCCAGCGGATGATATCCGGCCAGCGCATTGGCCAGGGTTTTCCGCCGCTGCAGAAAAGCCGCCTTGGACACGGCAGACATGAAGTTCTCGTTCCGGCAGCGCACGGCCGGGCCGTCCAGCGCGTCCAGGCGGACGACCGCGGACGAGACCTTAGGCTGCGGCAGAAACGCATGCGGCGGAACGGACATTACCAGACGGGGCCGCGCGGAGTACTGCACGGAAACGGACAGATAGCCGTAGGTTTTGCTGCCCGGCGCCGCCGCCATCCGCTCGCCCACTTCCGCCTGCACCATGACCGTCAGGGAGGAAAACAGGCGCGCCTGCTTGAGCAGCCCCATCAGGATGGGGGAGGTAATGTAATAGGGCAGATTGGCCACGACCTTGACCGGCGGCGTGACGCCGGATCCGGCCAGCAGCGCCGGGATGTCCTGCTTTAAGATATCCCCCCAGACGATGCTGACATTGTCGAAGCCTTTCAGCGAATCCGCCAGCACCGGCTCCAGCTTCCGGTCGATCTCCACCGCGATCACGCGCCCGGCGGACGCGGCCAGATACTGGGTCAGCGTCCCGATGCCCGGCCCGATCTCCAGGACGGTATCGTCCGGTCCCAGGCCGGCGGCCGCGGCGATCCCTTCGGGGACCGACGGATCGATCAGAAAATTCTGCCCGTAGCCCTTTTTGATCAGGAAATCATGGCGGGCCAGCAGTTCTTTGGTTTTTCCGGGGTCGGCCAGATACGGCTTCATAGGTCACCTCTTAGGCCAGGCGGAAGAACCGCATGGCGTTTTCATAACTGACCGCCTCGACTTCCTCCGGGGTCATCCCCTTGAGCCGGGCGATCTCTTCCGTTACATACGAAAGCAGGCGGGAATCATTCCGCCGTCCACGGAAGGGCTCCGGAGCCAGATACGGGCAGTCCGTTTCCAGCAGGATCCGATCCGTCGGCATATATTGTACCACCTCTTTCAGCTTTCGTCCATTCTTAAATGTAACGACACCGCCGATGCCCAGATAATGCCCCATATCCAGATAGATCCGGGCCATTTCCTTCTCATAGACGAAGCAGTGCATCACCAGGGAAAGGTCCGCGCCGCCCGCTTCCCGGATCAGGGCCAGCGTATCCGCGGCGGCTTCCCGGCTGTGGATCACGCCCGGGAGGTTCATTTCCTTCATCAGGTTCAGCTGAAAGCGGAACCAGTGCTGCTGCAGGGCACGGGAAGGCTTGTCCGGCCAGTCTCCGTGATAATCCAGTCCGATCTCCCCGACCGCGGCGCAGCGGGGATGGGCCAGCATGGCCTTCAGGCGTTCTCCGGCCGCTTCCTCTCCCATCGCTTCCAGTTCCGCCACAGAGTCCGGATGGACTCCGACCGCCGCCCGAAAGAGCGGGCAGCGTTCCGCCAGCGCCAGCGAGGCTTCCGAACCGGCCAGGTCCGCGCCGATATTCACCGCCGCGCCGATCCCGGCTCCGGGCAGGGCCGCCAGCAACTCTTCGCGGTCCTCATCGAACTGCCGGCTGTCATAATGGGTATGGCTGTCAAAGATCATTTTTTTCTGCTTCTCCGTCATTTCTTAAGTTTTGTTCGGCCGTCCCTATTATAACAAAAAATTTATGAATAATCCGTGAAATATATGAAAATGGGAAGCGCATTTTTCTCCATTTTATTGACACCCGCGCGTTCATTTGCTAAAATGGCCCCAGGTCAGGTACGAGATTCCCCCGGAATCCTCAGTCATTCCCCGTGAATGGCAGAAAAAATGCGTGCCTGAAAGGAAGGAGAAAAAAATGAAGAAAGTGTTATCTCTGCTTCTGGTTCTGGCCATGGCTCTGTCCCTGGCTGCCTGCGGCGGAAGCAACGACGGTACCAAGGCCCCCGGAGACGCTACCGGAGACGCTACTTCTCCCAAAGAACTGCGTTTCGTGACCGGCGGTGAAGCCGGCACCTACTACGCGTTCGGCACCGTTATTGCCCAGCATGCCACCAACAACATCGGCACCAAGGTGACCGCTCTGGTCGGCGCCGGTTCCAAGGGCAACATCAACAAGCTGCAGGACGAAGAAGCCGAACTGGCCTTCTGCCAGTCCGACGTTATGGCCTACGCCTACAACGGCACCAACCTGTTTGAGAAGGAAGGCAAAGTGACCAACTTCTCCGTCGTCGGCGCTCTGTACAACGAGACCATCCACCTGGTAGCCGTGAACCCCGACATCAAGTCCATGGAAGACCTGCGCGGCAAGAGCGTATCCGTGGGCGCTGCCGGATCCGGTGTGTACTTCAACGTACTGGACGTGCTGGCTGCCTATGATATGACCCTGGATGACATCAACCCCACCTATCAGTCCTACGCGGATTCCGCGAACGACCTGAAGGACGGCAAGATCGATGCTGCGTTCCTGGTAGTCGGCGCCCCCGCCACCGCCGTGACCGACCTGGCTGCTTCCAACAAGAACACCCACCTGGTCGCTTTCGACGAAGAGCACCTGGACAAGCTGCTGAAGTCCTCCCCTTACTATGTAAAGGATACCATCAAGGGCGGCACCTACAGCACCATTCCTGAAGACATCGTAACGGCGGCCGTGGCTGCGGTCGTTCTGGTCCGCGATGACATCAGCGAAGACATCGTTTACGCCCTCACCAAGGACATCTTTGACAACGCTCCCAACCTGACTTCCGACCATGCGAAGTACAAAGAAGTCAACATCGACTACGGTGCTTCCATGACCTCCGTTCCTTATCACAAGGGCGCTGCGAAGTACTTTGCCGAAAAGGGCAAGACCGTTCCCACCAAATAATCCGGATCAAGACGGATTCAGCGGGGCTGTGGTGATCCGCCACAGCCCCGTGTTTTAAGACAATGTTAACCGGAGTACTATCATGAGCAAAAAAGAAAAAGAAGTGAACAATGTTCCGGAAACAGAAGCGAATCTGGATGAGGTAATGCGGAAATACGACCGCGAGTCCAACACCAGAGTATGGCAGGGCGTACCGGCCCTGATCATCAAGATCCTGGCTGCCGTATTCTCTGTGTACTGCATCTACATGACTCTGTTTTCCACCGCGATGCCCGAAGTCCGTCTGCCTCTGTTTATGGGCTTCATCCTGATCCTCGGCTTCCTGACCTACCCGATCAAGAAGGGATTCCCCAAGCCCAACCACCTGCCCTGGTATGACATCATCATCATGGCGGTCGGTTCTTCCGCGTACTTCTATTTCGCGATCAACGCCATGAACCTGATCGAGCGCCAGAACCGCATCAACGACATGGATATCGTCATGGGCATTATCGGCATTCTGGCTCTGATCGAGCTGTGCCGCCGCGCGGTCGGCATCCCGATCCTGTGCGTCGCGGGCGCCCTGCTGGTCTATACCTTCATTAAGCAGGCCAGCTACGGCGGATCGGCCCACACTATCATCCGTTCCGTAATCCATACGCTGTTCTACACCACCAACGGCGTCATCGGGACCCCTGTCAGTGTCTGCTACTCGTATATTATTCTGTTCATCATATTCGGCGCGTTCCTGGAACGGACCGGCATTGCCAACTACTTCATCTCCTTTGCGAACCGCGTGGCCGGCTGGTCCAGCGGCGGTCCCGCCAAGGTAGCCGTTATCTCCTCTGCGCTGTGCGGCATGGTATCCGGCTCTTCCGTAGGCAATACCGTTACCACCGGTTCCTTCACCATCCCGATGATGAAGAAGACCGGCTACAAGCCCGAATTCGCCGGCGCCGTGGAAGCCTCCGCTTCTACCGGCGGTCAGATCATGCCGCCCATCATGGGTGCCGCGGCCTTCCTGATGGCGGAATATATCGGCATTCCTTACGCCCAGGTCGCCTTAAAGGCTATCCTGCCCGCGTTCCTGTACTTCGCCGGCATCTTTATTGCCGTGCATCTGGAAGCCAAGAAGCTGAACCTGAAGGGCATCCCGCGCCACGAGCTGCCCAAGTGGAGCTACCTCGGCAGATTCTGCTACCTGATCCTCCCGCTGGTCATGCTGGTCTGGCTGGTATCCTCCGGATCCAAGACCATGAACTTCAGCGCGGCGCTGTCCATTCTGGCCGCCATCATCGTCGGCTTTATCCACTTCTTCCACGACCATGCGGCCGGTGAAGAAGGCGAGCAGAAAACGAGCATCGGTCAGGCGCTGAATCTGGCCTGCAAGAAGACCCTGAAGAACACGGTCGATGCGCTGGAAGCCGGCGGCAAGAGCGGCATCAGCGTAGCGGTCGCCTGCGGCATGGCGGGCATCATCGCCGGCTGCATCACCTCCACCGGTCTGGCCTCCACGCTGATCAACGCCATCGTCAGCCTGGCCAAGGATGTCACCATCATCGGCCTGGTGCTGACCATGCTGTGCTGCATCGTACTGGGCATGGGTGTTCCTACCACGGCCAACTACTGCATCATGGCCGCCACCACGGCTCCCATCCTGATCAAGCTGGGCTTCCCGGCTGTTGCGGCTCACTTCTTCGTATTCTACTTCGGCATCGTGGCCGATATCACCCCGCCCGTGGCTCTGGCCGCCTATGCGGGTTCCGCCATTGCGAAGTCCAACCCGATGAAGACAGGCATCAACGCCACGAAGCTGGCTATCGCCGCGTTCGTTGTGCCGTACATCTTCGCTTACAGCCCTCTGATGCTGTTTGAAGGCGACAACATCACCTTCTTCACGGTTGCTCAGGTCGCGCTCAGCGCACTGGTCGGTCTGTTCGGCATTGCGGCAGCCTTAAACGGCTATCTGTTCAGCAAGCTTAACCCGATCTTCCGTCTGCTGCTGGTCGGCGGCGGTGTCTGCATGATGATCCCCGGCACTCTGACCGACGTGATCGGCCTCGGCGTGATCGCCGCGGTCTGCGTTGCCCAGAAAATGCTGTCCAAGAATGCCCGGCCGGCTGCGGCTTAAGACATTCCGATCCATCGGTGATTCCTCGGGACGCCCTCTTCGGAGCGGCGTCCTTTTTTTATGGACTTTTCCCCGGGAATATGGTTTAATGGGATGTAAGGTTCCCAGCACCTAAAATGCTTTACGGGAGGATCAGCCCTGTGTCTGACTTTCAGGACAAGGAACCGGCTCCGAATGAGAGCCGGCCTTTTATCCGGGAAACCGTCGTCAATGAGGCCTCCGGGCCCCCCTTCTGGAAAAAAATGCTGCAGACCGCTCTTCTGGCGGTCTTTTTCGGTGTGATTGCGGGAGCGGTCTTCCGATTTGCGAACACCCGCCTCTTTCCGCCGGAAACGACTGCGGCGGCACCCGTCACTTTCCCGCCGGAAACCACGGTCCCCGCGGAAACAGAAGCCGTTCCGGACGAATCGGAATCCGCCGTGCTTCCTTCCGGGACTTCCGCTCCGCCGGAAGGCGCCGAATGGCAGAACACCGTCCGGGACATGATCAGCCACCACGATCTGGAGCTGAAAGACTACCAGCGCATGGCGATCCTGATGAATGCCGTACGGGCCGACGCCCAGTGGTCTCTGGTCACCGTGACCGCGACCAACCAGGACCAGTCCATCTTTCAGGGCGGCCACAAGTATGAGACCGAAAGCTTCGGCGTCATCATCGCCATCACCGAACAGGAAGTCCTGATCCTGACACCGTACACCGCCACAACGCATCTGTCGGATTCCAGCACGCTCCAGGTCGGCTTTGCCAATCTGGAAGTCTCCGACGCGTATATCAAGGCCCGCGACAGCATCGCCGACCTGATGGTCATGGCCGTCTCCCGCGCCAAGGTGACCGCCCAGACGCTGGAGCGCATCAAGGCGATCCGCCTGGGCAACTCCTATGTCAGCTATGTCGGCCAGCAGGTGATCGCGATGGGCGCCCCGATCGGCGGGATCATCAAATCCTGCAACAGCGGCATCCTGACCTATATCGAAAACTCCTATCCCACGCCGGACTCCTCCGTTTCCCTGCTTCACACCAATATGATCGGGGACAGCGCATCCTCCGGTTTTCTGATCAACCTGGACGGCAGTCTGATCGGCTGGATCGTTCCGGACTACATCAGCGGCGGCGCTCTCACCGCCGTAGGGATCTCGGACCTCAGAGCCTACATTGAAAGCATCAGCAACGGCTCGCAGGGCTGCTATCTGGGCGTGGAAGGCATTACCATGTCCAATGAGCTCAATGCCGCCCTGCACACGGATGCCGCGGGCATTTACATCAGCCGCTGCACCACGGGCTCCCCGGCGCAGCGGGCCGGTCTGCAGGCCGGCGATATCCTGATCCGCGTGGCCGGCTATCCGGTCCGCAATCCGGACGAACTCCGCTCCATCCTGCTCGGCTTCACCGCAGAGCAGACCATCTCCGTCACAGTACTGCGCAAAGGCCGTTCCTCCTATCAGGAACTGACCTATGACGTCAATATAGAAAGAAGGTAACCGAATCATATGTATGCTATCTCCGACTGGCGGGAAGGAGACCGGATCAGCCAGATCCTTCTGTGCCGCAGCAAAGTCGTCAGCCTCACCAAAGCCGGCAAAAGCTATTATTCCCTGCAGCTGCAGGACAGCAGCGGTTCGATCGACGGCAAAGTATGGGATCTTTCCTCCGGCATCGATCATTTTGAAGCCCTGCAGTATATCAAAGTGGACGGCGAAGTCAAGCGCTACCAGAGTTCGCTGCAGCTGAATATCCAGCGCATCCGGCTGGCCCGGGAAGGCGAATATGACCCGGCCGATTATATACCCATGAGCCCGTACCCGATCGACGAGATGTTTGAAAAGCTGCTGGCCATTGTCCGCAGCATCTCTCATCCCCAGCTGCGGGCCCTGCTGGAAGCCTTTTTCGTGAACGATGCCGCCTTTGTAAAGGAATTCAAAGCCCATTCCGCCGCCAAAAGCGTGCACCACAGTTTTTCCGGCGGCCTGCTGCAGCATACGCTGCGCGTTACGGAGCTCTGCGCGGAATACTGCAAAAAGTATCCGCTGATCAACCGCGACCTGCTCCTGACCGGGGCCATGTGCCACGATATCGGAAAAATCCGCGAGCTCTCTTCTTTCCCGGCCAATGATTATACGGACGAGGGCCAGCTCCTCGGCCACATCATCATCGGGATCGACATGGTGCGGGAAAAGATCGCCGGCATCCCGAATTTCCCGGAAGTCACCAAAAACGAACTGTGCCACATTATTCTGGCTCACCACGGCGAATTTGAGTTCGGCTCCCCCAAGAAGCCCGCCCTGCTGGAAGCCCTGGCCCTGCATCTGGCGGACAACACGGACGCCAAGATCCAGCTCATGTCGGAAACGCTCTCCGACGCCGGCGCCACCGGCTGGCTCGGCTTCCAGAAATTCCTGGACAGCAACGTGAGGAGGACCCGCACAAAAGAATGCTGAGCAGAAACGATATTGTCACCGCAGCAATCACCGATATGACGGAAAACGGAGAGGGGATCGGCCACGTCGACGGCTACCCCCTCTTTGTCAAAGACGCGGTCATCGGCGACACCGCCCGCATCCTCGTCACCAAGCCGGGCAGGACCTACGGCTTCGGCCGCCTTCAGGAGCTCCTGGTTCCCTCCCCGGACCGGGCCGTCCCCCGCTGTCCGGCCGCAGCCCCCTGCGGCGGCTGTCAGCTGCAGGCGCTCTCCTACCCCGCCCAGCTGGCCTTCAAGGAAAACAAAGTCCGCCAGCATCTGATCCGTCTGGGCGGCTTCTCCGATCCCCCCACAGAGCCCATTCTGGGCATGGAAGACCCCTGGCATTACCGCAACAAGGCCCAGATCCCCTTCGGCACGGACAAAAACGGGCAGATCACGGCCGGCTACTACGCCGCCCGCTCCCACCGCATTGTCCCCATGACCGACTGCCTGCTGAACCTTCCCGGCTTTGACCGGATTCTGGAGATCATTCTGGACCACGCCCGCACCCGCCGGATTCCGGCTTATGACGAAGAAACCGGCCGCGGCCTCCTGCGCCACGCCCTGATCCGCCGCGCCGCCGGCTCCGGGGAATGGATGGTCTGCCTGGTGATCAACGGCCGGAAGCTGCCCGGCGCGGACGATCTGGTGCGCACCCTTGCCGCAGTTCCGGGCATGACGGACATCTCCCTGAACGTAAACACCCGCCGGGACAACGTGATCCTGGGCAGCGAACTGCTTCCGCTGTACGGGCCCGGCTATATTACCGAATCCATCGGCGGCCTGAAGTTCCGCCTCTCCCCGCTCGCTTTCTTCCAGATCAACCCCAAACAAACGGAAGTCCTGTACGCCAAAGCCCTGGAATTCGCGGGCCTGACCGGCACGGAAAACGTCTGGGACCTCTACTGCGGCACCGGCACCATCTCCCTCTTCCTGGCACGTCACGCCGCCCGCGTGCGCGGCGTGGAGATCATCGCCCCCGCGATCGAAAACGCCCGCACCAACGCCGCGCTGAACGGAATCACCAACGCCGAATTCTTCACAGGCAGTTCGGAAGATATCTTCCCCGCCTGGTGCGCGGCCCATCCCGCGGAAACCCCGGACGTCGTCGTCCTCGACCCCCCGCGCAAAGGCTGCGCCCCTGCTCTCCTGCAGGCCCTCATCTCCTGCGCCCCCTCCCGCATCGTCTACGTTTCCTGCAACTCCGCCACCCTCGCCCGGGACCTCAAAATCCTGCGCGAAGCAGGCGGATACGAACTCCGCAGGGTCCAGCCGGTGGACATGTTCCCACAGGGCGTGCATGTGGAGACGGTGGCACTATTGTCCAAACTTTCTGAAGTGAAACACCATATCGAGGTTACGGTCGATATGGATGAACTGGATCTGACCAGCGCGGAAAGCCTGGCAACCTACGATGAAATCCGGGAATGGGTACAGGAGAAATATGGATTTCATGTGTCGAATCTGAACATTGCTCAGGTCAAGCGGAAGCTCGGATTCGATATG
>CADBQE010000057.1 GCA_902796695.1 uncultured Lachnospiraceae bacterium | reverse complement strand
TCTCCGCGTTCAGCGCTTTCACCGTTTCCACGGCCAGGTCCGCTGCGGCGTCGTAGTCCGCGCCGCTGGTCAGGCAGCGCGGGGCATGAATATCACGGACGGGGATTCCCATGACGACGGAAGGAGCCCCTTTCAGGCTCCGCTGGATCACGGCGGCATTGTTGCCACCGCCTTCACGGACGGAGGCCTGAGCCGGAATGCCCTTTGTTTCGGCCAGGTCCAGCACAAAGCGCTGGAAGCGCGGATTGCAGATCACGGAAACATCCATAAAGCGGAGCATGGGGCCGTGCTTTAAGAGCGTCTGGCGCGCATAGGCCTCGCCGAACGTGTCGTCCGCGGGGCAGCCCTCAAAGACGATGGCGATATCCGGCGCGACCCTTTCCGCCGCGACCGCGCAGCCGCGCTCCCCGACCTCCTCCTGCGAAGAGATCACGCCCACGACATCCACGGCCAGATCTTCCTCCGCCAGGCGCCGCATTACTTCCGCCAGCGCCGCACAGCCGATCCGGCAGTCGAAGGCCTTGCCGTGCATCACGTCCCGGGCCGCGTCATACGAAAAACGGGCCGCCGGAACCGCCGGCTCGCCGATCCGGATGCCGAAGGCCTCCTGCGCCTCCCGGTCCGAACACGCACCCACATCGATCACCAGGTCCTTATAGTCCGCCACGCCCTGCCGGGCTTTCTCCTCCGCGCTCATAAAATGCGGCGGTCTTGCCGCGATCACGCCGGGGATCCACTGCCCCGTCCGGTTTCTTACCAGCACCTGGGTGCCGGGCAGCGTGGCCTTATTCCAGCCGCCCAGATTCACAAAGCGCAGCGTCCCCTCGGGTCTTATCGAATGGATCATAAATCCCACTTCGTCCCCGTGCGCGTCCAGCATCACGAGGGGCTTGTCCCCCGTGTTCCGGCGGCGGGTGATATACAGATTCCGCAGACTGTCCTCCGCAATATCGCAGATCCCCGCCAGCGCGCCGCGCACCGCCGCGATGCTTTCCTCCTCAAACCCGCTGGGCGCGGGGGCATTGGACAGTGCTTCTATCAGTTTCAGTTCGCGCTCTGTCATCTTTTCTTCCTTTCCCGTCCGGATCCGTTTTTCTTACTCCACCAGCTCGATCCGCCCCTCTACAAGCGCGTCCAGGCGGTCGTGCGTGGCAAAATATTCTTCCACGATATTGTTCAGAGATACCGCGACCACGCGCGGCCGGGCGTTGGCCTTCACGTCCGCGAGCTGAACACCCAGAAATTCTTCAAAATTCGTGTAATGATAATTCTGCAGCGCGATCTTCAGGCGCATGTCGTCCGTGACGTCCTTCCCCTTAAACTGCAGTTCTTCCAGGACCCGTGTCGTTTTGTTGTAGCGGATATGCACGCCTTTGGAGAACTGGTAAAACTCCGTTTCGCCCTTCCAGGCGTCGTCCCGCATAATGTGGCGGATCATCTGCCTGAACTGCGCGCCGGTGACCGTCACCATCCAGATGCAGTCGTCAAACGGCGTATTTTCCACCATATCCTGATATTCGATCAGCGGCCCCAGTTCCTTTTTGCGGATGCTGCCGGAGCCCATCATCATAATGTCAAAGCTGCTCTCCCACTGGATCGCGTCCGCGTACAGGTTGCCCATCTCCGTTTCCTGCTCGCGGGAAGGGTGCGTCAGCCGGCGGGCCCAGCGGGTGATCACGCGCTTGTACTTGCTGTCCGTTTCCGTGCGGTAGCTTTCCAGCAGCTCCTCCATGACCGGATCCTTCGGCGCCGTTTTTTCGTTGATGGGGACGCAGGACCAGTCCAGCTTCTGGATATTTTTCCGCATGCTGTCGTAGATCAGGTCCAGACGGCCCACGATTCCGGTGCCGGTGCCCGCCTGGACGATCGTGATGCCGTTCACCACCTCCGGCGCCTCCATAAACGTATGGGAGTGGCCGCCGATGATCAGGTCCACGCCGCAGCCTTTATTGAGCAGAGACGCCAGCTCGCGGTCCTTTTCCAGCCCGATATGCGTCAGCAGAACGGTCATGCTGGTTCTGGTGGTGCGGTAATTGTCGCAGATGATCTCCACCTCGCGGGCCGCCGCCTTCAAGTCCACAAAGCTTCCGATGATTTTTTCCTGTCTGGTAGACGCCAGCACTTCCTCGGTCAGAATCCCTATAAAGAGGATCTTCATTCCCCCGATCTCTATGTTCAGATAGGGCTGAAACAGCCGCGCGTTGTTCATGGTCACGAACAGGTTGGCGTTGATAATGGGAAAGCGGGCGCACTTTTCCAGAAACAGCAGATGCGCCAGGCCGTAATCCACTTCGTGATTGCCCACGGTGGCCACATCCGGACACAGTACATTCATCAGGTCGATGGTGGAGAGGCCTTCGTATTCCGAGTCGATCACCGAGCCGCGGAACAGGTCGCCCGCATTCACGTACAGCACATTTTCCTCCTGTGCCCGTACCTGGTTGATATAGCCGGAAAGCCGGGGCAGCCCCGCCGTTTCCAGCCCGTCCTCCCCGATATGGGGCAGGAAATCGCCGTGCATGTCATTCGAGTGCAGGAT
>CADBQE010000056.1 GCA_902796695.1 uncultured Lachnospiraceae bacterium | reverse complement strand
CGTCGGAATCCCTACAGGCACGTAAATGCCCTTTCAAGGCTGTTTTTGTACCTGAAGAGACGATTCGAACAAGCGGGTTCCCCTCTGCCGAGGACTAGCCGGCCAAGTTATGGCCGGCGTCGGAATCCCTACAGGCACGTAAAAGTCCTTTCAGGGTTTTTTTTGTGCCTGAAGAGACGATTCGAACAAGCGGGTTCCCCTTTGCCGAGGACTAGCAAGCCAAATCTTGGCCGGCGTTGGAATCCCTTCAGGTACGTAAATGCCCTTTCAGGGCTTTTTTGTGTTTGAAAGAAGGATTCAAACAATCCGGAGTTCCTACCCCTCAGGCGGCATCCGCAGCACGTTGCTACCGGCGATTATATTTGATATAATGGGGGAAATTTGAAATAGAGGCGGAGAGCGGAGATGCTTGTATGCCGGGAGGAGATATGGATAAGGATTTTGTGAAGGAATGTACGGATTTTATTGTGGAGGAGGCGAAGGCGCTGCTGGCGGTTGATTCGCCTACGGGGTATACGGCGCAGGCGGCGGAGCATGTGGCGGAGAGGTTCCGGGCACTGGGATATGAGCCGGTCATGACGGTCAAGGGAGGCGTTCTGGTCAAACTGGCGGAAGGAACGGATCCGAAGGCGGGAGGCCTGATGCTGGAGGCGCATACGGATACGCTGGGCGGTATGGTCAGCAGCATTAAGGGGAACGGACGGCTCGAGATCACGCGGCTGGGAGGAATGAATCCGACTAATGCGGAGGCGGAAAACGTCCGGGTCGTCACGAAATTCGACGGGATCCTGGAAGGAACCTGTCAGCTGGTCAACGCATCGATCCATGTGAACGGAAAATACAACGATACCAAACGCGAGTGGAGTGCGATGGAGATCGTGCTGGACGAAGATGTGAAGAGCAAAGAAGATGCGGAGAAGCTGGGCGTGAGCGTCGGCGATATCATCTGCTTTGAGCCGCGTACCCGGGTGACGGAAAGCGGTTACATCAAGAGCCGCTTCCTGGACGACAAGCTGAGTGTGGCGATCCTGCTGGGGCTGGCGAAATATCTGAAAGAAACGGGGACCCGGCCGGCACGCGACGTCTGGGCCCACATCACCGTATATGAAGAGGTCGGCCACGGCGGCAGCGCATCGCTCCCGGCGGGCGTTACGGAAGCGATCTCCGTGGACATGGGCTGCGTCGGCGAGGGACTGACCTGCACCGAACGGCAGGTCTCGATCTGCGCCAAGGACAGCGGCGGGCCTTACAGCTACGAGATCGTAAAGGGCCTTATCGCGGCAGCGAAAAAGAGCGGCGCGGACTATGCCGTGGATATTTACCCGTTCTACGGATCGGATGTGGAAGCGACGCTTTCGGCCGGCTATGATATCCGCCACGGTCTGATCGGACCGGGTGTCTATGCCTCTCACGGGTATGAGCGCAGTCATCGGGACGGCGCCGAAAACACGCTGAAACTGTTGATCGGATACGTGACGGAATAGATCCGGCGGGCACGGAACCGGGGAGGATGAAACATGATCTACCTGATCGGCGGCAGTTCCCATGTGGGAAAAACGCTGCTGGCTCAAAAACTGATGGAGCGGACGGGCTTTCCGTACCTCTCACTGGATCACCTGAAGATGGGGTTTATCCGCACGGGCATGACGCACCTGACCGTCGAAGACGATTGGGAGATGCGGTACTGGATGTGGCCGTTTGTGGCGGAGATCATCAAGACAGCGGTCGAAAATGACCAGAATATGATCATCGAAGGCTGCTATATCCCGTCCGAGTGGAGAGACAGCTTCACGGAAAAGTATCTGGCGCACATCAGAAGTCTGTTTATTGTCATGACGGAAACATACATCCGTGAGCATCTTTCGGACATAGAAAAACAGGCGGACGTCATTGAAAAGAGACTGGATGACCAAATCGACGCGGAACGGCTGATCGAGTGCAGCAGGACGTTCGAAGAAGAGTGTAAAGCGCAGGGAATCCCGTGCTATGTGATCCGGGATCGGTTCTGCGTGGAGGATATGGTAAACGCAGTTCTGGCGCTGTAAACACGTTACAGGGACGAACGGAAGGCTTCCGCTTCGCGGACTGTTCGTGTGAGGAAGCGGATGACGTCTGCGGGATATTGTCCGACGGCGGTCTCTCCGGTCACCATGACCGAGGAGGCGCCGTCCAGTACGGCGTTGAAGATGTCGCTTACTTCGGCGCGGGTCGGGACGGGGCGGTGCGTCATGGAGTCCAGCATCTGGGTGACGACCATGAAGTCCCGGCCGGCTCCGCGGCAGGCGGCGGCAATGCGTTTCTGCGCGGCGGGCAGTTCCCACAGCGGCATCGCGTTTCCGAGGTCCCCGCGCGCGATGACGATCTCGTCGCAGCAGGGAATCAGTTCATCCAGTTTCCGAAGGCCCGTCAGGTTTTCGATCTTGGCCAGCAGGCGGATGTGCGGGCAGCCCGCTTCATCCAGCGCGGCGCGTACGGCAGCCAGGTCTTCGCGGCTGCGGACAAACGGCTGCATGACGGCCGTGACGCCGAAGGACGCCGCCAGGCGGATGTTTTCGCGGTCCGCTTCGGTCATGGCCGGAACGGGGAGAGATAAGCCCGGAAGCGCCACGCTTTTCCGGCTTTCCAGCAGGCCGCCGCGCAGCACCAGCAGCGTGCCGCCGTCCTCTTTCAGCAGCATTTTGCCGTCATCCAGCAGCAGTTCCTGCCCGTCACGGATGCGGTCACGCACGATTTCCGGGAAAGGGATGTCCCCGATATCGATCCTTTCCCCTTCGTGCAGACAAAGAGGCTCGGAAAGCGTGCCGATCCGCAGCTCAGGCCCCTGCATATCGATCAGCAGCTCCGGGGTGACGCCGCAGGCGTGCGCGGCTTCCCGATAGGTCTCCACGATGCCGGATGCTTCGCGCAGGCCGGTATGGGAGAGATTCAGGCGGATGCCGTCCATCCCTTCCGAAAACATTTTTATCAGCGTTTCGCGGTCGCGGCAAGCCGGCCCGAGCGTTCCGAAGATCCTGGTTCTGCGTTTCATGCGTGTTCCCTGCCTTTGTGTCGTATGACCAACAGTATAACGAAAGAACCGCCGGAGTTCAACTCGGAAAGAGACTTTTGCCCGGAAGAATCTTATGGTATAATGCGATATAAGAGCCGGTGCCTCACACCGGCGTTTTTTGCCGACGGAAAGGAGTTCGAAAATGACTGATTCATCTGAAATTACGACGGCGGCCGCCCGATCGCGGTCGGATGCGGTCCGCGGATGCCTCTTCGGCGGCGCGGCGGGCGATGCGCTGGGCTATCCGGTCGAGTTTCTGTCGGAAGAGGAGATCTTCGATACTTACGGGCCGGAAGGGATCACGGCCTATCATAAGGACCGCAGAACGTGCCTGGCGCTGATCTCGGATGATACGCAGATGACGCTGTTCACGGCAAACGGACTTCTGGTCGGAGAAAGCCGCCGTGTCCTGCGCGGCGCGCGGGAATGGCCCCGTGTTCATGTTGAGCACGCTTATCAGGACTGGCTGAAAACACAGATGTGGGACTATGACGGGAAAAACGCAGCCGAGCGCTTCCCCGAAGAAGACAGATCCTCCTGGCTGCTGGACGTTCCGGAACTGTATGCGAGACGCGCGCCCGGGGGCACCTGTCTCTCCGCGCTGACGGACGGCAGGCGATTTGAAGATTATGTGGAAGCGAAGCGGAACCACAGCAAAGGCTGCGGCGGCATTATGCGGGTCGCGCCGCTGGCGCTCGCGCCGTTCGTGTCCGGGATCCGGGCACTGGACCGGGAAGGGGCGCAGCTTGCCGCGATCACACATGGGAACTCGCTGGGCTATATGCCGGCGGCGGTCCTGGTGCATATCGTGAACCGGATCGTGTTTCCGCCGGAAGATAAGCGGATGGGCCTGCGGGATATCATCCTGGAAGCGCGGGATGAGGCATCGGAGCTCTTCGCGGGGGACAGTCATCTTCCAGAACTGACCGGGATCATAAATCTTGCGGTTTCTCTGGCGGAGAACGGTGCAGCCGCCGACATCGAGAACATCCGGCGGCTCGGTGAAGGATGGGTGGCGGAAGAAACGCTCGGCATCGCCCTGTACTGCGCTCTGCGCCACGAGGATGACTTCTCCGCGGGGATCATCGCGGCGGTCAACCACGCCGGCGACAGTGATTCCACGGGGGCCGTGACCGGAAATATCCTCGGCGCACTGCTGGGATACGAAGCGATCCCGGAGAAATGGAAGAAGGATCTGGAGCTGTCCGATGTCATTCTGGAAACCGCAGACGATCTGAGCCGCGTCTGTCAGACGCCGGACGACACCTGCTTCCGCGAACCCGACTGGGAATGCAAATATGTCCGCATGCATCGCCCCGCCCGGCCGTCGAACGGCCGCTGATACACGGGAAGAAAGGAAAAAGCTATGGAGAAGATCAATCCGTTCGAGAGATTTAATAAAGACTGGGCCCTGGTAACGGCCGGGACGCCTGGGCACTTCAACAGCATGACCGTTTCCTGGGGCTCCATGGGGACCGTCTGGGGAAAAAGCGTGATCACCATTTATATCCGGCCGGACCGATATACCTGGAATTTCCTGCATGAGAGCGATTTCTTTACGGTTTCTTTTTACCCGGAACAGTACCGGGAAGCGCTGGAAAAGATGGGGACGCTTTCGGGACGGGACTGTGATAAGGCAGCGGCCTGCGGCCTGACGCCCCGCGTGCTGGAGAACGGCATAACCTATGCGGAAGCTTCCGAGACTTTTGTCTGCCGTAAAATCTACATGGCGCCGATGCATTATGAGGACGTGCCGGAAGCGGCAAAGAAAATCTACCGGAACGGCATCCAGCCGCATTACCTGATCATGGGGGAAGTGATCCGGCCTGAAAAAGGAGAAGCTGCGGGGGCAGATCATGAAGCTTGATCCTTCCGCGATGCAGTGGATTCGAAAACCGCAGGCGTGCCTCGCTGCGCCGGACCGGGTGGAGATCGTAACCGAGCCGCGGACGGATCTGTGGCAGCGGACGTATTATCATTTCCGAAACGACAATGCGCCGCTGCTGCTGACGAGCACGGAGGAACCGTATTTTTCATTCACGGTCAGAACGGATTTTGACACAAAAGTCCGCTATGACCAGAGCGGAGTCGTTCTGTATCTGGACAGCGAAAACTGGCTGAAGGCCTCGCTGGAGTATGAAAACGAGAAGACTCAGCGGCTGGGCAGCGTGGTAACGAACTGCGGGTATTCCGACTGGGCTTCCACGGACGTGGATGCGCGGATCAGAACGGTCTGGTTCCGGCTCAGCCGCCGGGAGAGTGATTTCTGCCTTGAAAACTCCATGGACGGAGAGCATTTCAGGCAGATGAGGATCTGCCATCTGTTCAATGCGCCGGAAGAGGTCCGCTTCGGGATCTATGCCTGCAGTCCGGAGGATTCTTCGTTCCGCGCGGTCTTTACCGGCATGGAGCTCACGGAGTGCCGATGGCTCCCGCATGACGGTCAGCAGCCGGACCCCGACTGCGGCTGAAAAACAGATCCGAAAGGAGGAACACGAAATGCCGCTGCCTTTTGACCCCACGGAGCTGGCTATGCTCACGAATAACGGGTACTTCGGCGTTCCGGAGGACAGGCTGATCGAGATCGCGAACATGATGGCCTTCGGAAATATGGACATGTTCTCGGCCGCCTGGGCCTGTGATATCGATCCGGCCAATCTGGACGCAGGAGATTATGCCCTGATACAGGGCTATTATGAAGCGATCCGGGATTGTGACGGGGACGGCGATGCGCCTCTGATATGAGACGGAATCGGGAAGAATAAGGAGTAAAATACAGCAGGGACCGGTTTGAAAAGGAGAATGAAGAATAACACGGAAAAGAACAATGACTTTACGGGCGGAGCGATCCTGCCGAAGCTGCTGCGGTTTATGCTGCCGGTGCTGTTCGCGATGTTCCTGCAGGCGATGTACGGGGCCGTGGATCTGCTCGTGGTAGGGAAGTTCTGCACCAATGCGGATGTTTCGGCCGTATCGACGGGATCGCAGATCATTATGACGCTGACGAATCTGCTGGTCAGTTTTTCCATGGGGATCACCGTGGCCGTCGGACAGAAGATCGGACAGAAGAATCCCGGGGAGGCGGCGCAGACGATCGGGACCGGGCTGGTGATCTTTCTGGCGCTCGGAGCGTTGTTTTCCGTTGTCAGCGTGTTCGGCGCCGGGATGCTGGCCGGCATCATGAAAGCGCCTGAGGAAGCGTTTGACGTGACGGTCAGCTATATCCGGATCTGCGGGGCGGGATTTGCGGTCATTACCGCGTACAACCTGCTGGGCAGCATATTCCGGGGGCTGGGCGATTCGAAAACGCCGCTGATCTCGGTCGGGATCGCGTGCGCGTTCAATATTGCCGGCGACCTGCTGTTTGTGGCGGGTTTCGGCATGGGCGCTGCCGGTGCCGCGCTGGCGACCGTGATCGCGCAGTTCATCAGTGTGGTGATCTCCTGGTTCATTATCCGCCGGACCGAGCTGCCGTTCGCGTTTCACCGTTCGCATATCCGGTGGGAGAAGCGGAGTGCGGCCTCGATCTTCCGGATCGGGACGCCGATCGCTCTGCAGGATTTCCTGGTGGGGATCTCGTTCCTGGTCGTGCTGGCGATCGTCAACAGCCTCGGCGTTACGGCATCGGCCGGTGTGGGCGTGGCGGAGAAGGTCTGCGCGTTCATCATGCTGGTCCCGGCCGCGTTCATGCAGTCCATGTCCGCGTTCGTGGCGCAGAACTACGGGGCGGGGCTGACGGACAGGGCGCGGAAGGCGCTGAAGGACGGGATCGCCGTTTCGACGGCCTTTGGGGTTGTCATGTTTTTCCTGACCTTTTTTCGCGGGGACCTGCTGGCCGGTATTTTTACCAATGACCCGGAAGCGCTGGCAAACGCCTGGGATTATCTGAAGGCGTACGCGATCGACTGCCTGCTGACCTGCTTCCTGTTCTGTTTTATCGGCTACTTCAACGGGATCCAGAAGACGGCTTTTGTAATGCTGCAGGGGATCTGCGGGGCGTTTCTGGTCCGGATCCCGGTCGCCTTTCTGATGAAAAACGTGGGCGGCGGTTCCCTGTTCTTAATCGGCCTGGCTACGCCGTGCTCTACGGTGATCCAGATCGCACTGTGCTTTGCCGCCTATGCTGTTTTCGACAGAAGAGAGAAGAGGCCCGCCCTGCCGGATGGACAATAAAAAGGAAGCGGGAAGGATATGGAAACGGTATATATAGCGGGCGGATGCCTGTGGGGCGTTCAGCATTTTTTCAAGAGCCTGCCCGGCGTGCTTGCTACGGAGGCGGGCAGAGCCAACGGCGGGACGGCGTCACTGGCCGGAGAATACGACGGGTACGCGGAATGCGTGAAGGTGGATTTTGACGAAACGGTTTGCTCCGTCACGGATCTGACGGCGCATCTGTTTGAAATTATAGACCCTTACAGTATCAATAAGCAGGGTGCGGATGTCGGAAAGAAATACAGGACGGGCATTTACAGTACGTGTGCCCGGCATCTGGAGGAGGCGAAAGCGTTCATCCGGCAGCGTGAGGACAGAGAGCGGATCGCGGTGGAGGTGCTGCCGCTCACGAATTACGTCCGGAGCGCGGAGGAGCATCAGGACCGGCTGGAACGGCATCCGGAAGATTACAGCTATTGTCATATTCCGCTGGATGTGATGAACCGGTATCGTGCGGTGCATTAGGCGCCTTTTTCGGAAAGACGCTCCCAGTGCATGGCGGTGAGGGCGTGATTTACGAGCGGTTCGGGCGGGGCGTCGGGGCGGATCCATTCATTCACGAGTTCGCCGGGCAGGACGAGCGGCATGCGGTCATGGATAAAACGGATCTCTTCGGCGGCATCGCGGGTGAGGATCACAAAGACGGGAAGGCCGTCCTCGATGCGGTACAGGCCGGCCAGCCAGGTCATGTCGCGGCCCGCGGCCTGGATCAGATATCGGGCGCCCGTCTTTGCGCGGCCGCTCAGGTCCGTCAGGTGCTCCCATTCGTAATACCAGGAGGCCGGGACGGCGCAGCGCTGGTGAGCCCAGGCGGTGCGGAAGGCGGGCTTTACGGCGGCGGTTTCCGAGCGGGCATTGATCAGCAGCGTCTTTTCCCGGAAGCCCCAGCGCATCGGAAAAACGGCCCTTCTGCCGCGGCGGTCCGGCGCGATGACCGCGGTCACATCATACGGACGGATCTCGCCGAAGGCTTTGACGGCCGAGGTCTTCTGCCAGTGGCCGATAAGCGGCGAGCGGTTCATTTCTTCTACGATCTCCCGGAGCTCGGGGGATTCGTCAGTCCAGTAGCGGCAGCACACGGTGCCTGCCCTCCTTTCCGGGGATTGTCCCCGAATCCAGAATAGCACAGAGTACAGAATTTGTAAAGAACATATGTTCTCTTTTTGCGCTTACTGTTTTGACGTACGCTGTACGCCCCAGATTCCGATCAGGATCAGGAAGCAGAAAAACAGGCTGAGAAAAGAGAAGGGTTCCCGCAGGAAGACGGCGCCGGCAAAGACGGAAACGGCGGTGGTCAGATTGCTGAATACGCTTTCCCGGGCAATGCTCAGGTAAGTCAGTGCGTAGCCGGACAGGAAGAAGCAGATGACGGATGCCAGGACGCCCAGGAACAGGACGGAGACCAGATACGAACTCTGTCCGAGGGGCGCCAGATATGCGGAGACATCGCCGTGTGTCTGCAGCAGGCCGAGCGGCGTGAAGACGGCCGCGGCCATCCCCATCATCACGTACGTGCGCTCAAAAGGCGTATAGCGGCCGGACAGGGAGCGGGAGAGAAGAGAATAGACGGCTGCCGAGGAGACGGCCACCAGCAGCGCCGCAAGGCCGATCAGGTCCAGACGGCCGGAGCTGCCGGTCATAAGTCCGACGCCGACCACACCGCCTACGGAGAGCAGGCCGAAGAACAGCTGGCCGGCCGTGGGCTTTTCTTTCAGGAACAGCCAGGCGGCGAGCGTGGAAACGATGGGGATCATGGCGATCATAACGCCGGAGAAAATCGTGCTCGAATGCAGGATCCCGTACTGTTCGCCGATAAAATAGACCACCGGTTCCATGAGTCCCAGCAGAAGCAGCGGAAGGATACCCTTCCGGCGCAGGGAAACGGTAAAACGCCCCGTGAGCAGTATCAGATTCATGCCCAGGAAGGCCAGCAGGAAACGATGGCTGAGCAGCAAAAAGACGGGGACGGTGTTCAGCGCCACCCGGGAAAACATGAAGCTGAAGCCCCACACGGTGTGGCAGAGAACGGTGGCCAGCAGGGCCCTGGTTTTTGATGATTGAAGATCCATATCTGTTTTGCAGGGTAGACGGAGCGAAAAGGAAGAGGCTCCTTTGGGGTAATTTTCTTGTGATTCGGCTTTAAGGAAAAATATTCGGGATAAACCCGGGAAAATGTTCCCACTGCGGTCTGCCGTCACTTTATCTTCATTACATAATGAAGGTTTTGACTCATTTCCGCCGGCGTGCTTTCGGTTTTCCGGCCGGTGCCAGCGGCATATGCATGTATTCCGTGAGCTTGCGGGTATTCGCCATGGTGGCCTGCACCCGGATCTGCCGGGCGGCGAGTTCTTTGGGATCGTCGCTGTGATAATCCGCGGTGCGGTCGCGCAGATAGTAGACCGATTCCCGGAAGCGGATATCGTATTCGGAAACGATATCGAGGCGGTCCCGCGGAATAAATACCTTTTTATAATGCGCGCCGTCTCCGTCGATCACTGCGGCCCGGAACCCGAAAATATAGACCAGATATCCGATCCCGATCAGCAGAAGCGGCAGAAGGACCGCGAAAATGACCCGGTGCTGGTAGCGGTACATCGCGTAAAAAGCGTAAGCCATGAGCGGAAATACGATCAGCGCGGCCAGCAGGGCCGGCAGGGAAAAGTCGAAAAGACGATGTTTTTTCATCAGATCACCTCGTGAATAATCGTTGCAGGACTATCATAATGGAAGGAACGCGGCCTGTCAATAATCCTTTTTTCTCTGCGAAATGAGAAAAAGTATTGACAAAGAAGAGCCGTCTTTCTATAATTCAACGTATAGTAGCATCGGTATAAATGGCTGAACCAGAAAACAGCCGGTACTGATGTAATTTTCTAAGGAGGAAAGACTATGAAAAAGTTGCTGGCATTGCTGTTAGCGGCTGCGATGGTAGTAAGTCTGACCGCCTGCGGCGGCAATCCCGCTCCGACGGCTGCTCCCACCGACGCACCTGCCACCCAGGCTCCTGCCACCCAGGCTCCTACGGAAGCTCCGAAGACCGAAGCTCCCACGGAAGCTCCTACCGTAGCTCCCACCGAAGCTCCTACGGAAGCTCCTACCGAAGCTCCCACCGAAGCTCCTACGGAAGCTCCTACGGAAGCTCCCACCGAAGCTCCTACGGAAGCTCCCCTTCCGGAATTCCCCGAAGAGCCGGAAAACCCCGAGTATGACGTTCTGAAGCTGAACCAGCTGGAGTACGGCAAAGATTACACCTCTCTGTATGAGAAGTACGGCAAGGACATCACCATTGCCGACGTGATCGAAGATCCCGAAACCGGTTTCGCCTACATCAACGTAGACGGCGAGCTGCATCAGCTGGGTCTGGACTTCCTGACCATGGCCATGGTGTACAACATTGATCCCGAAGGTTCCGATTACGAGACCACGGACGATGTGTACGCTGCCTGGTGGAGACTGTACATCACCCGCTGGAACTACCTGCTTCCGGAAGTTCCTCTGTATTCCAACGAATACTACAACTTCTTCAACGCCAAGATCGGCGGCGTGGAAGACCACCCCGTGAACCCTTACTGGGATCCCTCCAGCGCTCTGATCGACTGGACCTCCGAAGACGGCTCCATCATCCTGGGCAAGTCCACCGAGCTGTCCGGCCAGTTCCGTTATCCTACCTTCGGCAAATCCAACCCCGGCGCTTCCGACTCTGACATCGGCGACATGATCAACGGTCAGGAAACCGTCTCCACCACCAAGGAAGGCGGCTATGTCTGGAACGATACCGTCGTGAAGGAGCACAAGGAAGAAATCGATGAAGAAGGCAACAAGACCTTCACCATCACCATCAACGATGACCTGAAGTTCTCCAACGGCGAACCGATCACCGCGAAGGATTACCTGGTATTCACCCTGGCTCTGTCCTCCCCTGTGGGCACCGAAGCCTCCGGCCGTGACATGACGCTGAACACCCTGATGGGCGGCCCCGACTTCACCAAGTACACCGGCCCCGGCAGCAAAGAAGGCACCAAGGAATTATCCGGCCTGCGTCTGATCGATGAATACACCTTCTCGGTCACGATTCCTTCCGATTACATTCCTTACTTCTACGACATCACCTACGCCGGCTTCACCCCTTACTATGCCGACATGTTCCTGGACGGCGCTACCATTCAGGATGACGGCAACGGCGTATACCTGAGCGACGACTTCTATGAGAAGAACGGTGACAACTACACCCACGCTGCTCAGATCAAGTTCGCCTGCCAGGATACCTCCGCCGACAACTGGTCCAAGTGGCCTTTCACCGGCGCTTACATGGTAGACTCCTTCGATACCACCGACAGCACCGCTGTTCTGGTTATCAACCCTGAATTCAAGGGCAACTACGAAGGCGTAAAGCCCTCCATCGAAAAGGTCACCTACCGCAAGCTGGTAGACGCCACTCAGCTTGAGCAGTTCAAGGCCGGCGAAGTTGACATTCTGGCCGAGATCACCGGCGGCGCTGCCACCGACGAAGCCATCGAATATGCGAAGGCCAACCCCGACAAGGTCAACTACACCCACTACAGCCGCGCCGGTTACGGCAAGCTGGGCTTCCGTGCCGACTACGGCCCCGCTCAGTTCCATGAAGTACGTCAGGCTATTGCCTACTGCATGGATCGTGCTGCGTTCGCCAAGTCCTTCACCGGCGGCTACGGCGGCGTTGTGGACGGCCCTTACTACAGCGGTTCCTGGATGTACCAGGCTGCCATGGATCAGGGCATGATGCTGGATGCGTATCCCACCTCTTCCGACAGCGCTATCGAAGTGCTGGAGGCCAACGGCTGGGTCTATGACAAGGACGGCAACGACTACGTAGAAGGTATCCGCTACAAGAAGATCCCCGGCGATCTTGCCAGAGAAGTTGATATCAACTACAAGTCCAAAGACGGCGCTTACACCACCACCAAGGTCGGCGACGACTACTATATGCCTCTGGTCATCAACTGGTTCGGCACCACGCCTAACGAGTTCACCGATCTGCTGCAGACCGGTTTCCGTGAGAACCCGAACGTGGAAACCTGCGGCATGGCCGTGTACAATCAGCTGGGCGACTTCGGCCCGATGCTGGATGAACTGTATCAGCAGGCCGTGTACGGCTTCTATGCCGGCACTCCTATGTACTGCGCATTCAACTTCGCGACCGGTTATACCAGTGCTGCTTATGACTACAGCTGGAACATGACCATCGATCCCAGCATGTATGACGACTACAGTGCGTACTACATCAAAGACTGGGCTGACATCTGCTGGCTGAACGACTGATCTGACTGATCGGCCTTAAGCCAACACGGACCCGCATCGGGAATCTCGATGCCCGGTGCGGGTCCTTTTCGTAAAGAGCACGTGATTCCGCAAAAATCTGTATTACTTGTGAGGACGTAATCTTTAAAAGGATCAAAATACCGCATAGTTTTATGCAGTAAGGGGAAAAAATGGGAAGATATATTCTAAAAAGATTACTGTACATGGTTGCAGTATTTCTTATTTTAACATTCCTGCTTTTCAGTCTGTATCAGCTGATGCCCGGCAACCGCGCCTATACGGACGCGAGGGCGGAAGTGAACAGCCTGAAAAATGCGCTGACTCCGGAGCAGCGTGAAGAAAAATTCCAGGAATTATATCTGAAATACCAGCGTCAGTACGGTACGGATACCGATAACGTACTGGTTCTGTATCTGCGCTGGTGGGGCATCATGCCTTTCTATAACGGAAAGTGCAGCGGTATATTCCAGGGCAATTTCGGTTTTTCATTCGACTATAACCTACCGGTTGTTGATATGATCTGGCCGTTTATGAGGAACTCGATGCTTGTCGGCGCCATCTCCGAGTTCTTCGTGCTGATCATTACCATTCCGCTTGGTATCATATGCGCCACGAAGAAAGGAAGCCGGTTTGACAGGGGAACGCAATTGGTTTCGCTGATCGGCTTCTCAACGCCGAGTTTCATCATTTATATCATATTCATTGTATTCTTCTGTTCGATCCTGCACTGGTTTCCCGTCAGCGGCATGAAGACGCCGGGAACCAACTACACGGGCTGGGCCGCCGTGTGGGATACTATCAGCCATGTGGCGCTGCCCGTCATCTGTCTGGTGTTCTCATCCCTGGCCGGCGTTACCCGTATCGCCCGTGCTTCCATGATCGATGCGCTGAGTCTTGACTGCGTCCGGACCGCCCGCGCCAAGGGCCTTCCCGAAAAGGTCGTTGTTTACTCGCACGCCTGGCGCAACGCGCTGATCCCCATGGTAGCCATTATCGTCGGCGGCTTCTTCGGCATCGTCGGCGGCGCCATGATCATGGAGACCTTCTTCGGGTTCAAGGGCCTGGGACTTCTGTTCCTGAATGCCACCAAGAACTCGGACTATGACCTGGTCATGTTCCTGCAGGTCATTTACACCTTCCTGGGGCTGTTCAGCAACCTGGTCATCGACCTGTGCTACGGTCTGGTAGACCCTCGTGTCCGTATCAGTAAGTAAAGGAGGCCGTGAGAGATGAGTAAAAAAGAATCCGGTTTCCGGAACTGGTTAAGACGCACCTTTATGGGCGCCAAATACGAAGAGAAGAAAAGACAGGAAGAAAAAAACGGCCAGCCCGACGATTCCGAACTGATCGTCAGCCCGGCCCGTCAGGTCTTCCAGCGTTTCCTGGAACGCCGGTTTGCCGTGTTTTCCGTCTGCCTGGTTATTTTCATGTTCCTGGTCGTCATTATCGTTCCGAAGACCAAGTTCATGGAGAAATATTATGACTCCTTCACCGAAGTCACGCAGAAGGACCTGCCTCCCAACATGTCCTACATGAGCGTGCCCGCGGAACTGAAGAATGAGATCAAATCCATCGACAGCTACGGCAGCTTTTCCGTAGGTCTGTCCAAGAGCGGCAAAGTCTATGTCTGGGGCTCCACCAAACTGGGCGCCACCAGCCTGAACGTGGCGGACATCCCGCAGGCCGTGAAAGATTCCAAAGTCGCTTTCGCGGCAGCCGGTATCGACCATATCGTCTGCATTACCGAAGACGGCCGCCTGATCGGCTGGGGCTCCAACCAGTTCGGGCAGTATGAAGCCACGGAAGCCGTTCTGAACAACCCCAACCTGACCCCCGTACCGGAAGAGATCCGCGACGGCGGCATCGATGTTGCCAATGTGAAGAAACTGGTGGCCGGCTATCAGGCTACCGCGATCCTGATGAAAGACGGAACCGTCTATCTGTGGGGCAACAAACAGACTTATACCAACATGGATAAGCTGGCCAGCCGTAAAAATCTGGAAGACATCGACTTTACGCTGAACTATATCGTAGCTGTGGATGCCAAGCGGAACTCCATCGTCACGGGCGTCAAGAACCTGTATTCCACGGTCCGCTCCACTATCGGCGGCGCCGGCAAGAAGATGACGCAGTTCCTGAACGGCCGCAAGATCGAAGCGATCACCGCTACCTCCTCCAGCGTATGCGCGCTGCTGGATGACGGCTCCATCGCACTGGCCGGCGACTTCCAGAACGACGTGATCCAGACACCCGAACTGCCGGAAGGCGAATTCTTCACCGAGATCCAGGGCGGCACCTACCACTACACCGGCGTGACGAATCAGGGCCATGTGTATTCCTTCGGCGGCGACCATTATTATCAGGCCGAAGCGCCCAAGAAGCTGACCACAGCGCATGATATCTACGCCGGCGCGTTCCAGAGCTATGCGACGGATGAAAACGGCAAACTTCTGGAGACCTGGGGCCTCAAAGGCTATCTGTTCGGCACGGACGACCAGGGCGCCGATATCTTCAAGCGCGTGATCGCAGGCGGCGGCGTGACCATGACCGTCGGTGCGGTAGCCGTTATCATCGAGATCCTGATCGGCGTGACGCTGGGCCTTTTGTCCGGTTATTTCGGCGGCTGGGTCGACATGCTGGTCATGCGTGTGGCGGAAGTTTTCTCCGCGATCCCGCTGCTGCCGTTCATGCTGATCCTGTCCTCCCTGCTTTCTCAGAAGAACCTGTCGCAGGATGAGAGACTGCTGATGATCATGGTGATCCTCGGCGTACTGGGCTGGCCCGGCTTCTGCCGCATTACCCGTGCGCAGATCCTGGTGGCCCGCGAAAGCGAATACGTAACGGCAGCCAAGGCCATGGGCGTGAAGGAAGGCCGCATCGCCTTCAAGCACATCCTGCCCAACGTCATCTCCGTTATCCTTGTGAATATCACGCTGTCCTTCGCGGCGTCCATGCAGACGGAAACGTCCCTGTCCTTCCTGGGATTCGGCGTCGTCTATCCGAAGCCCAGCTGGGGCAATATGCTGACCCGTGCTTCCAACGCAACCGCCGCCATCAACTTCTGGTGGCAGTGGGTGTTCACCTCGGCGATCCTGATCCTGACCACGGTCTGTATCAACACCATCGGCGATACGCTCCGCGACGTAATGGATCCCAAGTCCAGCAATGATAAATAAGGAGGAATGAGAGATGCCGTTATTAGAGGTCAAAAATCTTCATACCTTCTTTAAGACGAAGAAGGGTATCGTAAAGGCCGTCAACGACGTGTCCTATACGCTGGAAGCCGGCAAGACCATCGGTATCGTGGGTGAGTCCGGTTCCGGCAAATCCGTTTCCGCCATGAGCATTCTGCAGCTTCTGGACGGCAACGGCTATATCGACAGCGGCGAGATCATCATGGAAGGCCACGGCGACCTGACCAAGCTGCCCTTAAAGGAAATGTACCATATCCGCGGCAACGATATCTCCGTGATTTTCCAGGAGCCCATGACCAGCCTGAACCCCGTGTTCTCGGTGGACCGCCAGCTGTCCGAACCCTTCCGCATTCACCAGCACATGAGCAAGAAAGAAGCTCACGAACATGCTCTGAAGATGCTTGAAGACGTTCAGATCCCCAACCCGGAGGTGGTGATCAAGCAGTATCCGCACCAGCTGTCCGGCGGTATGCGTCAGCGCGTCATGATCGCCATGGCCCT
>CADBQE010000055.1 GCA_902796695.1 uncultured Lachnospiraceae bacterium | reverse complement strand
TGAAGCCGCGCGCCTTACCTCGTTCCAAAAGGCGGGCGAAAGCCGGACCGCTTTCTTCCTGGAAGGCTACGTGCCGGAGTCGGAAGCCGCCGCGCTGCAGAAAAAACTGGAGAGCCGATACACGGTCAGCGTGATCCTGTCCGAACCGGAGGAGGACGCGCCGGTCCTGCTGAAAAACAACCCGCTTTCCGCGCCAACGGAATCCGTGGTGGAGTCCTACGGCCTGCCCGGAAAGGGCGAGATCGACCCGACCGCGATCATGTCCGTCTTCTATTATTTCCTGTTCGGCATGATGCTGTCCGACGCGGGCTACGGCCTCGTGATGGTGATCGGCTGCGCCGTCGTCCTGAAGAAATTCCCGAAGATGGGGCGGAACATGAAAAAAATGCTGACCATGTTCTTCTGGTGCGGCGTTTCCACCACCGTCTGGGGCTTCCTGTTCGGCAGCTTTTTCGGCGATGCGATAGACGTCATCGCGCACACCTTCTTCGGCGTACCCGCGGACCGGCCGGTGTTCCGGGCGCTCTGGTTTACACCGCTGGATGAGCCGATGCGCCTGCTGATCTACTGCTTCGCCTTCGGTCTGGTCCATCTGTTCGTGGGCCTGGGCATCAAGGGATATCTGATGCTGAAGGAAAAGAGGGTGAAGGATTTCCTGGGCGGCGTGCTGGGCTGGTTCCTGCTTCTGATCGGCCTGATCCTGATCCTGGTGCCGTCCGATATGTACGCGTCCATTGCGGGCGCGCCGATCCCGCTGCCCGCCTGGCTGCAGACGGCCGCGAAGTTCCTGGCTCTGGCCGGCGCGCTGCTGCTTCTGCTGTTTGCGGCCTGGGACAAGAAGATCGGCCTGCGCCTGGCTCTGGGGGCTTATGAGCTCTACGGCGTCACCGGATGGCTTTCGGACGTCCTGTCCTACTCGCGCCTGCTGGCGCTGGGCCTGGCGACGGGCGTGATCGCGTCGGTCATCAATACGATGGCGTCCATGATGGGCGGCGGGGTGGTCGGCGCCGTTATATTCGTTATTATCTTCCTGCTGGGACATACGCTGAATATGGCGATCAACCTGCTGGGAGCCTATGTACACACGAACCGTCTGCAGTTCGTGGAATTCTTCGGTAAGTTTTACGAGGCCGGCGGAGAAGCCTTCGAGCCGCTCGGGACCGGCGATACCAAGTACTATCATATGGAGGAGAACTGACATGAACATGGGAATGCTGTCTGATAATCTGGGCATCGTTTACGCACTGCTGGGCGCGGCCCTGGCCACCTTCCTGGCCGGCAGCGGATCGGCCATCGGCGTCGGCATGGGCGGCCGCGCGGCTGCGGGCGTCCTGACGGAAAAACCGGAGCTGTTCGCCAAGGTCCTGATCCTGCAGCTGCTGCCCGGTACGCAGGGGATCTACGGCCTGCTGGTGGCTTTCGTGGTGCTGGGCAAGATCGGCATCCTGGGCGGAACGGCCCCGACCGCGGCGGAAGGACTGCTGTTCCTGGCGGCCTGCCTGCCGATCGGCGTAGCGGGCCTGATCTCCGCGATCCATCAGGGCAAGGCCTCCGTGGCGTCCATTTCGCTGCTGGCGAAGCGGCCCGATTCCTTCGGCCGCGCCATGCTGCTGCCCGCCATGGTGGAAACGTATGCCATCCTGGCTCTGCTGGTATCCCTGCTGACCGTTGCGAGACTCTGATCAAAGGAGGCCGAAAATGACCGGAACCGAAAAGATCCTCCGGCATATTGAGGACCGGGCGGGCAGCGAGGCGGCCGGGATCCTGGAGAAAGCCAGGGAAGAGGCGGCAAAGCTGGAAGCCGAGGCGAAAGCGAAACGGGAAGATATTCTGCGGGAAGCGGACGGGCAGGCGGAGCGCCTGGTGACGGAAGCGCGGGAACGCGCCGAAGTGACGGCCGCGGCCTATAAGCGCCGCACCCTGCTGGCGGCCCGCGGGGCCCTGGTGCAGGAGGCGCTGGACAAGGCGTGGGAGCAGATCCTGAACCTGCCGGACCGGGATTACTTTGCATTCCTGTACGCGCAGCTGGATAAGCAGGACTTAAGCCGCGACGGGCAGCTGTGCCTGAACGAAAAGGATCTGGAGCGCCGTCCGGCGGACTTTGAAGCGAAGATCGCCGCCGCGGCGGCCGCGCAGAAAGGAAAGCTGGTACTGGGCGGATTTCCCGCCGCGATCCGGGGCGGCTTTATCCTGCAGTACGGCGGCGTGGAAGAGAACTGCTCGCTGGAAGCGCTGTTCGAAAGCGAAGCCGACGTCCTGAAGGACGCCGTCCGTGCCGTCCTGTTCGAAGACTGAACCGCGGGCCCACCGACACCCTTTTTGCCGGGGCCGATGTGCCATCGGCCCGCATACTGAGGACCATCATGAAAGACTATATCTACGAAGTAGCGCGGATACGGGTCATGGAAAACGGCCTGCTGACCGGAGCGGATTTCGAACAGCTCCTGGCGGCGCCGGACCGGAACGCGGCGCTCGCTTACCTGGCGGACAAAGGCTGGGGCGGCGGCGCCGGGACGCTCGATGCCCCGGCCATGCTGAAAGCGGAGGAGGACGCCGCCTGGGCTCTCATGCGCGAACTCCTCGGCGACGGCCGCGAACTGGATATCCTGCGCCTGACCCGCGACTATCATAACCTGAAGGCGGCCGTCAAGGACGGCTATGCCGCTTCCGGCCTGCCGCCCGAACGCCTGTATCTGGAAGGCGGCACGATCCCCGCGGAGGAGATCCGCGAGGCCGTGCGGGAAGAGCATTTCGACCGCCTCCCCGACGCCATGCAGGAAGCGGCGGCGACGGCATGGCAGACCCTGTCCCGCACGGGCGACGGCCAGCTGTGCGACACGATCCTGGACAAAGCCGCGCTGGATGCCCTGACCGCCGCGGCGAAAGAAGCCCCGGATCCGGTCCTGGCCATCTATGCGGTCACCACGGCGGTGAGCGCGGATATCCGCATCGCCCTGCGGGCGGCCGCTGCGGGAAAAAGCGCGGCGGAGATCGTCCCGATGCTGGCCGAAGTCCCGGACATAAACAGCACCCTGCTGGCGGAAGCCGCCGCCGGCGGCCGGTCCGGCGCGGCGGAATATCTGCGGTCCACTCCGTACGGCGTACTGGCGGACGCACTTAGCCGCTCCATGAGCGCCTTCGACTGCGCCTGCGACAATCTGATGATCGAACGGATCCGCCCGCAGAAGAGCGAGGCGTTAACGCTCGGCCCCCTGGCCGCTTACGTCATTGCGCGGGAGACCGAGATCAAAAGCGTACGGCTGCTCCTGACCGGCCTGGAAAACGGCCTGCCCCGGGAGCAGATCCGGGAAAGTCTGAGGCAGTGCTATGGTTAATATCGCCGTCATGGGAGATTACGACAGTATTTACGGCTTTCAGGCCCTGGGGATTCGGGTCTGTCCCGTTACGGACCCCGAAGAGGGCGCCCGGCTGCTGAAAAAACTGGCAGAGGAAAAGACCGCCGTGATCTATATTACCGAAGCCCTGGCATCCCGCATGCCGGAAGCCCTGGCGGCCTGCGATGCCTCCTTCCTGCCGGCCGTGATCCCGATCCCGGGCCTGTCCGGAAATACGGGCCTCGGCCTGGACCGCGTCCGCAGATCCGTGGAAAAAGCCGTGGGCTCGGATATTATTTTCAACGAAAGATAACGGTTTGATTACCATAACGAAAGGCGGAACGAACCTGATGAGCAAGGGTATCATAAAAAAAGTGGCCGGCCCCTTAGTGGTGGCCTCCGGCATGCGCGGCGCCAATATGTACGACGTGGTCCGGGTCTCCGAGCGGCGTCTGATCGGCGAAGTCATTGAAATGCACGGGGACGAAGCATCCATCCAGGTCTACGAGGAAACCTCCGGCCTGGGACCCGGCGCGCCGGTGGAATCCACGGGCATGCCCCTTTCCGTGGAACTGGGCCCCGGCCTGATTCAGAGCATTTACGACGGCATTCAGCGGCCGTTGGACGATATCCTGAAGGTCACCGGCACCAACCTGCTGACCCGCGGCGTGGAAGTGCCTTCCCTGAAGCGGGACATCAAGTGGCACTTTGTCCCCACTGCCGTGCCCGGCACCTACGTGGAGGCCGGCGACGTGATCGGCACCGTGCAGGAAACAGCCGTGGTGCTGCATAAGATCATGGTCCCCCCGGGCCTGTCCGGCCGCATCCGGGACCTGCGGGAGGGCGATTTTACGGTGACCGAGAAAATCGCCGTGCTGGAGACGCCCGACGGGCCGAAGGAGCTGACGCTGATGCAGAAGTGGCCCGTGCGCCGCGGCCGCCCCTATAAAAAGAAGATTCCCCCGACCCAGCCCCTCATCACCGGGCAGCGGGTCGTGGATACCATGTTCCCCCTGGCCAAGGGCGGTGTGGCCGCCGTGCCCGGCCCCTTCGGCTCCGGCAAGACGGTGATCCAGCACCAGCTGGCCAAGTGGGCGGACGCGGATATCGTGGTCTACATCGGCTGCGGCGAACGCGGCAACGAGATGACCGACGTACTGAACGAATTTCCGGAGCTGAAGGATCCCCGGACCGGCCGCTCCCTGATGGAGCGCACCGTCCTGATCGCGAACACTTCGGACATGCCGGTGGCCGCGCGCGAGGCCTCCATCTACACCGGCATTACCATCGCGGAATATTTCCGGGATATGGGCTATTCGGTCGCCCTGATGGCGGACTCCACCTCCCGCTGGGCCGAAGCCCTGCGTGAAATGAGCGGCCGCCTGCAGGAAATGCCCGGCGAAGAAGGCTACCCGGCCTACCTGGGCTCGCGCCTGGCGCAGTTCTACGAACGCGCGGGCATGGTGCAGACCCTGGGGACGGAGGACCGCATCGGCGCGCTGTCCGTGATCGGAGCCGTAAGCCCGGCCGGCGGCGATATCTCCGAACCGGTCTCACAGGCAACGCTCCGGATCGTCAAAGTGTTCTGGAGCCTGGACTCCGCGCTGGCCTACAAGCGCCATTTCCCCGCCATCAACTGGCTGACCAGCTATTCCCTGTATCTGGACAGCATGGAGGAATGGTTCAATCAGAACGTCTATCCGGACTGGATGTACTGCCGCAATCACCTGATGCGCCTGCTGCAGGAAGAAGCCGAACTGCAGGAGGTCGTGCAGCTGGTCGGCATGGACGCGCTGTCCCCGCCCGAACGCCTGCGCCTGGAAGCGGCCCGCTCCGTGCGCGAAGACTTCCTGCACCAGAACTCCTTCCATGAGATCGACACCTATACGTCCCTGGAGAAGCAGTACCGCATGATGAAGCTGGTGCTGGCCTATTATCAGGAATCGCTCGAGGCCCTGAAAGAGGGCGCGGATATCGAAGATCTGGTGAACTTGCCCGTGCGCGAGGAGATCGGCCGGTACAAATATACGGAAGAGGGCAGCATCCAGCCCGCTTACGAAGCCGTCCGGGCGCGCCTGAAGGAAGAACTGACTGCCCTTAAGGCCGGAAGGGAGGACTAAGAAATGCCGAAAGAATACCGCACCATACAGGAAGTCGCCGGCCCGCTGATGCTGGTCACCGGCGTGGAAAACGTGACGTATGACGAGCTGGGCGAAATTGAGCTGAAAAACGGCGAAAAGCGCCGCTGCCGCGTCCTGGAGATCAACGGCTCCGACGCGCTGGTGCAGCTGTTTGAATCCTCCGCCGGCCTGAACCTGGAGAGCAGCAAGGTCCGCTTCCTGGGCCGCAGCATGGAGCTCGGCGTGTCCGAAGACATGCTGGGCCGCGTGTTTGACGGACTGGGCCGGCCGATCGACGACGGCCCGGAGATCCTGCCCGATTCCCGCAACGACATCAACGGCCTGCCCATGAATCCCGCCGCCCGCGCCTACCCGCAGGAGTTCATCCAGACGGGCGTATCGGCCATCGACGGCCTGAACACGCTGGTCCGCGGCCAGAAGCTGCCCATCTTCTCCGCCTCCGGCCTGCCCCACGCGCAGCTGGCCGCCCAGATCGCCCGCCAGGCCCGCGTGCGCGGCACGGACGAGAATTTC
>CADBQE010000054.1 GCA_902796695.1 uncultured Lachnospiraceae bacterium | reverse complement strand
GACAGACGGCGCTTGTGGGTCAGTTCGGACAGCGGGTTGTTCTGGTCCATGAACTGGGACAGCTGGGAGCTTCCGAAGAACTCCTTCACGGCCGCGGTGACCGGCTTGATGTTGATCAGGGACTGCGCGGTGATGCTGTCCTGGTCCTGGGTGGTCATGCGGTCGCGCACGACTCTTTCCAGACGGGTCAGGCCGATGCGGTACTGGTTCTGCAGCAGTTCGCCCACCGCACGGATGCGGCGGTTGCGCAGATGATCGATGTCATCGCAGTTTCCCAGGCCGAACTGCAGGGTGCAGCAGTAGCTGATGGAGGCGTAGATGTCGTCCTCCGTCACGTGCTTCGGCACGAGGTCGCGCACGAACTGCGGCAGTTTGGCTTTCTGATCTTCTTCGTCCGGATACTGCTCCAGGAAGTACATCAGGCGGGGGTAGTGGACCAGTTCCCGGATGCCGTATTCCTTCGGGTCGTAGGAAACGTACTGCTTCATGTCCACAAAGCGGTTGGACAGGACTTTGACGTTGGTGCCGTCCGCGTCCACGACCAGGGATTCCACGCCGGAGTTCTGGATGGCATCCGCGATCTCCGCCGTCAGGATCGTGCCGGCGGTAGCGACCAGTTCGCCGGTGTCGGGGTTGATGACGTCCTCGACCAGCATGCGGCCGGCCACGCGGCGCTTTAACTGCAGCTTCTTGTTGAATTTATAGCGGCCGACGCGGGCCAGGTCATAGCGGCGGTCCTCAAACAGCATGTTGTGGAACAGGCTGCGGGCGTTTTCCACCAGCAGGCGCTCGCCGGGACGGATCTTATCGTAGAGTTCCAGCAGGCCGCTGTTGATGTCCGTCGATTTGTCCTTGGACAGACTGCCGCGGATCAGGGGCAGGTCGCCGAATTTCTCCAGGATCTCTTCGTTGGTTCCGACGCCCAGGGCACGGATCAGCGTGGTCACCGGGACTTTGCGGGTGCGGTCCACGCGGGCCCAGAAGACATCGTTGGAGTCGGTCTCGTATTCCAGCCAGGCGCCGCGGTTCGGGATCACCTGGGAAGAAAACAGGGGTTTGCCGAGTTTGTCATGGTCCAGGCTGTAGTAAATGCCGGGAGAGCGGACCAGCTGGCTGACGATGACGCGCTCCGCGCCGTTGATCACGAAGGAGCCGCTTTCGGTCATTAAAGGCATGTCGCCCATGAAAATATAATGGGCCTTGACTTCCTTGTCGGGGGATTTCAGGAGCACTTTGACGCGCAGGGGTGCGGAATAGGTGGCGTCCCGTTCCTTGCATTCTTCTATGGTATATTTGGCTTCATCGCGGCAAAGCTCAAAATCCTCAAAGCTCAGGCTGATACTTCCGCTGTAGTCCGTGATCGGGGAAATATCATCAAAGACCTCTTTCAGGCCTTCGTTCAGAAACCATTCATAGGATTTCTTCTGGATATCGATTAGATTGGGCAGCCCCAGAACCTCCCGCTGTTTGGAATAACTCATACGGATGTTCTTCCCGGAGGCTACCGGGCGCATTCTGTTTTTTTCCATAGACGCTTCTCCCCTGCAAGAATTGGTGGCACTTTTGAGGGCATAGTAAAGACAATGCGCCACAATAGTGCATTCTTCATAATACTAAAGAGGGTCCCTGCTGTCAAGAGCGGGTTCGGCTTATTTTTTAAGTTTTTCGGGCGTTTTCTCCGATGATTCTATGGCGCGGAACGGATGTGAACCCCCGGCGGGGATTGACAAAACGGGTCTTTGTCTTATATGATGGAGGTGGAATACCCGTCCGTCCCCCCGGAAGGAGTCCGTTTCTTGTCTGTCCGGAATATTCTGTCCGATTATTTACCGTTGAAAAATGAAATCAGTTATCTGGAAGCGCGGCTGAAGGCGCTGCCGGCGGAGGCGCCGGAAGAAGCGTCTCTGCGGCGTATGCTGCTGCGGGACCGTCTGCGGGTCCTGAAAACGGAACAGGCCGTTCTTTCGCTGCGCTCTCCTCTCCGGCGCCGCCTGGTGGAGGCGCGGTATCTGGAAGGGATGAGCTGGCAGGAAATCGCCGGCCTGTTCTCTGTCAGCGAGCGGTCGCTCTTTCTGCAGCACCGCAAGGCTCTGGCGGAGCTGGAGGAGCGGATCCGATAAGCGGGATCCGCCCGCGTACGGCCGCCGTCAGAATCTCATTTTCCGCACCAGCGCGCAGAATTCGCGGTTGGTCCGGGTGTGGCGCATCAGGTCCAGCACCTTTTCCAGGGCTTCTTCGCCCTTGACCGGGTTGCTGATGGCCTGGCGGATATAGGTCACGGTCTCCATTTCCTCCGGGGTCAGGAGCTTGTCGTCGCGGCGGGTGCCGGACTTCAGGATATCGATGGCCGGGAAGATGCGGCGCTCGGAAAGCTTGCGGTCCAGGACCAGCTCCATGTTGCCGGTGCCCTTGAATTCTTCAAAGACCACGTCGTCCATGCGGCTGCCCGTATCCACCAGCGCGGTGGCCAGAACCGTCAGGCTGCCGCCCTCGCGCATGCAGCGGGCCGCGCCGAAGAATTTCTTCGGCATATACAGGGCCGCGGGGTCCAGACCGCCGG